>JAPLMM010000265.1 GCA_026387035.1 Planctomycetota bacterium | reverse complement strand
AGGCGCGACCAGTCGCGCGGCTCGTCGCACCCTTCGGCCCAGGCGTCCCGGCCGTCCGGTTCGATGGCGACCGCCTGGACCGTCCGGCCGGTGGCGGCATCGATGACCGATTCGATGCCCGTGACGGTCCCGGACGTCGGGGCGTGGACCGAGGCGGAGATGAAGCCGTCCGCTTCGCCGATTCGTTGGCCGCGCTTGACCGTCTCGCCCTTCTGGACGACGGGCTTGGCGGGCGCGCCCAGGTTCTGGGCCATCGGCACCACGAGCCGCTCCGGCACCGGCAGCGTCTCGGTGGCCTTGTCGGCCGTCCGCTTGTCGGTCGGCGGATGCACCCCGCCCGGAAAAGTTGCCTTGCCCACGCCTCGCCTCGCTGAGTCTAAAAGGGTTGCGTATCTTAGCACAACGGCGGGGGATTGCAAACGAAAGAGTCAGGCCTTCAGCGCGCGGCCGATCTGGCGGACCGCCTGGGTCAGACGCTGCTCGTTCTCCACCAGCGCCAGCCGCAGGAACCCTTCGCCGTTCGGTCCGAACGCCCGGCCGGGGGAAACCGCCACGTTCGCCTTCTCCATCAGGTCCACCGCGAAGTCGATGGTTCCGCGGCCGGCGAGGACCTCGTCGGGCACCTTGGCCCAGACGAACATGCCGGCCTTCGGCGATTCGACCTCTGTCCAGCCGATGCGGTGGAGGCCCTGGACGAGGACGTCGCGGCGCTTCTGATAGACGCGGGCCTGGTGCAGAACGTCCGCGTCGCAGTGCCTCAGGGCGACGATCGAGGCGATCTGGATGGCCTGGAAAATGCCGTAGTCGTAGTACCCCTTGACCTTCGCCAGAGCGCTGAGCATCTCGGCGTTGCCGGCGCAGAATCCGATCCGCCAGCCGGCCATGTTGTAGGGCTTCGACATGGTGGTGAACTCGACGCCGACGTCTTTGGCGCCCTTGGCTTCGAGGAACGAGGGCGCCCGGTATCCGTCGAAGCACGTCTCGCCGTAGGCGAAGTCGTGAATCACCAGAAATCCGAACCGCTTGGCCATCGCGACCACTTCCTCGAAGAACCGCACGTCCTCGACGACCATGCTCGTCGGATTGTGCGGATAGTTAAGGATGAGGATTTTCGGCCGCGGGTACATATGTTCGACGACGTAGGCGACGCGCTTCAGAAACTCGTCGTCGTTCCCGAGGCGCACACTGATGACATTGGCGTCGGCCAGCACCACGCCGTACACGTGGATCGGAAACGCCGGGTCCGGCACGATGGCCGTGTCGCCGGCGTCCAGAAGCCCCAGGCACATGTGGCTGAAGCCTTCCTTGGACCCGAGGCAGGCGACCACTTCGTTCGCCGGGTCCAGTTCGACGTTCCTCTGGCTGGCGTATCGCCGGGCGACCTCGCGCCGCAGGTTGTGGACGCCGATTGAGACGCTGTAGCGCTGGTTGCGGGCGTCGGCGGCCGCCTCGCAGAGTTTATCGACGATCGGCTTCGGGGTCGGGTCCGAGGGGTTCCCCATCCCGAGGTCGATGATGTCCACGCCCTGCTGGCGCTTCCGCAGTTTCGTGGCGTTGATGCGGCCGAAGAGGTACGGCGGCAGCCGCTTCAGCCGCGACGCCACCGGGATCGTGTATTCGGGTTCCTGGACCGTGTCGCTCATGCTACGCTTCTTCGCCAAGGGCGCGCGTTTCTCAATCGGAGCGTCGCCCGGTGCTTCTGCACCGGGCTCACACCCCCCCCGCGGCGCACGTCGCGTGAGCCGACCGCGGGAGCGGTCGGCGACCTCCACCCGGCGTGGCCGCCCATCATAGCGGCGGTCGGCTAGGAGTCAAGCAGGAGGGCGCGCTCCTCGGGCGCCGCCCTCGGCAAGGAAATTTTCGATGACGCGTTTGAAGTCGGGTTCCGCCTCGGTCTCCCACATGCGGATGATGCGGCGTTCGCGTTCGGCGTTTTCGGGGGAGTCGGAGGCGTGGGCGGCGTTGCGCATGAGGTCGCGGCCGAAGTCGCTCCGCACCGTGCCCGACTCCGCCTGGTCGGGGTTCGTGGCCCCGAGCCAATAGCGGATTTTGGCGATGGCGTCCTCGCCGCGGTACAAGAGCGCGAGGCACCGGCCGGGCCCCCCGCGCTTCCGCTCCGCCTCGCTCCGCACCTTGCGCGGGTCCACGCCCGTCATATACTGGACGATCTTGGCGAACTCGGCCCGGGCGTTGGAGTCGGCGAGCATGCGGTTGGCGGTCTTGAAGAACTCGTCCGGCAGGGCGAAGTCAAAGGCGCCCTGGAGCCGCTCGCGCATCGTCTTCTCGATGAGGAACTGAAGTTTCTCGCGGAACTGGTCCACGAGGGGCCCGTAAAACGCCTCGCCCTGGGCCGAGGACATGGAGAGCAGTTTCGCCCCGACGATGTAGAGGCCGGTCCGCGAGAAAACGTCGATGATGTTGCCGGGCCGCCGCGACCGCTTCTCGAAGTTCTCGGGCTTCAGGATCACGAGTTCCGTCTGGACGTTCTTCGCGTCGGGCGGAAAGGCGACGGCCGATTCGACCACGCCGCCGTCCGTCACCGCCCCGCGGGCGAAGAACGCCAACTCTTCGCGGACCGTCTCCGGGTCCGGGCCGCAGATGACCGCCGGCTCGAAGTAGCGAATCCGGCCGTCCGGCCCGTTCTGGAAGTCGCCGTACGTCCCCCGGACGGTGTGGCCGGTCACCTTGGGGCCGGCCTTTCCCACGACGTCGTCCACGAGGTGATTCAGAGCGTTCTCGCCGCGGAAGAGGAGGACCAGGCACCGGTTGGAGAGGCCTTGCGGGTTATCTCGCCGCAGGTTCTCGTCCACGTACTGGATGAAGGCCTCGCGAACGGGGTTTCCGAGGTCGCTTTTCTTGAGGAGCGCGAGGTACTCATCCACCCAGGCGTCGCTCGGGGCGTACACGTGGATGCCCACGAGGTCGAGTTTCGCGAGGCTCACCAGGCGCCCGATGATGCCGCCCGTCCGGCTCTTGTGGAGGCTGTAGGGGGTGATCATCACATACGCGAGTTCGTCCGCCATGGGGTTTCTCCGTCCGCAATTCGTCAATCAGGCAGTCTAGCGGCCTCGCGGGACAAGGTCAAACGGATTGCGGGAGAAGGCAAAACAATAGCCAACAAGGAACACCCAATATCCAATAACCAAGGGACAGGGCATGACACGGAACACTTGAGCATTGAGTGTTGGATGTTCCTTGTTGGATATTGTTTTGGTGATGGCTGTTCGGGTTTCGTCATTCGTCATTCCAGAACGCCCGTCTGGGTCATCAAGAACGGCCGGATGGTGGACCTGACTCGCGGCAAGCGCCGCAAGGGCCGGGCCCGCTAGGCCGGCCTCGCAAGAAGAGAAATGAGTATCGCGTCCCCCGATTATCCTCGTTCTTTAATCAGAATCATGACACCTGGATAAAGGCGGTTCTTCCACTTGATGCGGCGTGCGCTCTCCGGGAAGTACCACGCGACCGCGTCAAACTCCATCTTGCGCACGAGCCCGAGCCATCGTTTGATCAATCGAGCCGCATTCTTTCTCTTCTTGGCGGGAAGCACAGGTTTGACGAAGAGGATTGCCAATTTTCGATCGCCGTATGATTTGACTTTTTTGATATCCGACAGTGCCGCCTGCAGCCGCTTGCCTATCCTGAATGTCGGGTCGGTTGATTCATCGCCAGCGCCAGACCAGCAGTCCTTTGCCTCGGCGATGAAGTGCTGGCCCTTCACGGAGAAATAGAAGTCGATTCGCCCCTTGTAACGGCGCGACAGTTTGCCGGTGTTTCGTGATATGCGACGCTTTTCTGAGACGAATTCCTCAACGGCGAGTTCCCCGGATTTCCACACGGCGCCAGCGAGAACGCTGATGTCCGCGCGCTCGTTGTACCACCAGGGTAAGTCTTTGAACTGCGCCCAAGACTCAGTTACTCGCGCAATACACCTCAGCCATTTCCGTAGGATGCGTTCCATCGGAAGCGCCTTGGTGCAGTCAATGCCCTTGATTGCTTTTGGAACTCGACCTGCATGTGTCCTGGAAGTATACACAACGGATTCGGCATTTGCCAATACATTCCGATGCGAGCAGAAAAGGTGAACAGGCGCCATTTCTCTACGTCCGGATTATACCTTCTCACGCGGCCGGGCCCGCCTTCGTCCCGGCGCGCCGGGACTACGGCGTGGCAAGCAAGACCGGCCGTGCCACACGAACCGTGTGGGGCGCCTTCGCCCTTAGGCGTTGCGCCGCGGGGCCGATTCATGTTGACCGGGTTCGGGCGGGAAGATAGGGTAGGGCTTGTCGCCACCAAGGCAGGGCGAGTCCCGGCGCGCCGGGACTCGACCGCAGGCGACTCGACTAGGCTTGCGGACCCGCGGGTGGTGTCCGCCATGTGAAGGAGCAAGCGATGAATCTCTGCTCGTTTGGCGCCGTTTCGAGGCGCGACTTTCTGCGCGTGGGGACAGGCAGTGCGGCCGCCTTCTTCCTGACGGGCCTTCGACCGCTCGGCGCGGGGGAGCCGCCCGCCAGGAAACGCATCCCCATCGGCCTGCAACTGTACTCGGTGCGCGGCGATTGCGGCAAAAATCTCGCGGCCACCATCGAGGCTGTCGGCAAGATGGGCTATGAGGGCGCCGAGTTCGCAGGCTACTACGGCAAGACGGCGCAGGAACTCAAGAAACTCCTGGAGGATAACGGCCTGAAGTGCTGCGGCACCCACACGGGGCTCGACACGCTTCGCGGGGACAACCTGAAGCGCACCGTCGAGTTCCATCAGGCGCTCGGCAACAAGTTCCTCATCGTGCCGGGCATGGGCAACAAGACCCGCGGCGATTGGGAGAACGCGGCGAAGGAATTCAGCGACATCGCCGCCAAGGTCGCGGGCGACGGCATGCGCGTCGGCTACCACGCGCACGGGGGCGACTTCCGGGCCCTCGACGGCTCGACGCCCTGGGACATCTTTTTCTCCGCCGCCGATCCCAAGGTCGTCATGCAACTCGACGCCGGCAACTGCATGAGCGGCGGAGGGGATCCCGTCTCCGTCCTCAAGAAGTTCCCCGGCCGCGCCACCACGATCCATCTGAAGGAATACGGCGGAAATACCGGTATCGTCGGCGAGGGACAGGTCAAGTGGGACGAGATCCTGGCCCTTTGCTCCTCCGGCGGCACCGAGTGGTACATCGTGGAACAGGAACAGTATGGCGGCGGAACGCCGCTCGAGTGCTCCCGCCGCAGCCTGGAGAACCTGAAGAAGATGATACGCGTCTAGCCGCAGGGCGGGGTCATTTCTCTAAGGAGACACACGATGGCCGACGCACCGCCAGGGTCGCAGACAGGGCCTTCCGGTCCCGGGTCGCCGCCGCTGCCCGCGGGGCCGGCCGCCGCACCCGAGCCGCTCCCTCCGGAACTCCAGTCCGCCAACGCCTCCAAGGATGATCGGACGCTGGCGATGATCGCCCACCTGTTGGGCCTCGCGGGGTTCATCGGGCCGCTCGTCCTGTACCTCCTGAAGAAGGACACGGCGAGCGCGTACGTCAAGTTCCACGTGAAGCAGTCGCTCTTTTACCAGGTGGCGGTGACGGTGGTTGTGGTTGCGCTGATGATGGTGGCGATGGTCGGCATGGTGCTGACGCGAGGCTGGTGTTTCCTCTTCCCGCTCATCTCCCTGGCGGTCCTCGGCAACCTCGGGTATCTCATCGTGGCGGCGGTCCAGACGTCCAACGGGAAGGACTTCGAGTATTACTGGATCGGCCCGTGGGTGCGGCGGTCGATGATGTAGCGGGACAGGCGAGGGCGGGGCGGCGAACGCGTCCGAGCGGTCGTGCCGCCCTCTTCTCTTGAGGAGTCCGGACGAGCGTGAACGTTCTGGTGATCAACTGCGGCTCGTCGAGCATCAAGTACTCGCTGTTTCGGATGGCCGACGGCCGGGGGGGCGACCGCATCGCCTCCGGCCTCATCGAGAAGATCGGCGAACCAGTGAGCCGCATCCGCCACGAGACGGCCGGCCGAGAGGACGTCCGCGACGTCGAGGCCCCCGACCATCGGGCGGCCTTCGCCCTGATGGTTCGGGAACTCGCGGAGGGTCCGCGTGCGGCCGTCGCGGGCCTCGGCGAGATTGATGCGGTCGGCCATCGCGTCGTCCATGCCGCCGAGCGTTTCGCCGCCAGCGTCCGCATCGACCGGAAAGTGCTGGAGGCGCTCGAAGCCTGCGTGCCGCTCGCCCCGTTGCACAATCCGCCGAACCTCGTCGGCGTCCGGGCGGCGATGGACCTGATGCCCGACGTGCCGCACGTCGGCGTCTTCGACACCGCCTTCCACCAGACGCTCGAACCCCACGCCTTCCTCTACGCCATTCCGTACGAACTGTATGAGAAGCATAGCATCCGGCGGTACGGTTTTCACGGCACGAGCCACCGCTACGTCGCGGAGGTGGCGGCGGAGATGCTCGGCCGCGCGGCGAACGAGGTCAATCTCATCACCGCCCACCTGGGCAACGGATGCAGCGTGACGGCGGTGCGCGGCGGCAAGAGCGCCGACACCTCGATGGGCCTGACGCCGCTCGAAGGCCTCGTCATGGGCACCCGCAGCGGCGACATCGACCCCGCCATCGTTTTCCACCTCGCGCGGACGCTCGGCATGAACGTGGACCGGATCGACGCGCTGCTGAACCGCGAGAGCGGCCTCGTGGGCCTCTCCGGCGTCTCGAACGACATGCGCGAGGTTTGCGAAGCGGCCCGCGGGGGCAACCGCCGCGCCGCACTCGCCATCGAGATCTTTTGTTACCGCCTGAAGAAATACGTCGGCGCCTATACGGCCGCGCTCGGCCGGGTGGATGCGCTGGTCTTCACGGGCGGCATCGGCGAAAACTCGGCCGACGTCCGCGCCCGGACGTGCGAGGGGCTGGAAGGTCTCGGCTATCGCCTCGACGCCGCCCGGAACAAGGCGCCCGAAAAGGGCGCGCGGGACCTGGCGGAGTCCGCTTCGGAGAAGCGCATCTTCGTGATTCCGACGGACGAGGAAGCGATGATCGCGCGCGACACCGCCCGCATCGCCGCCTATCTCACCAACTCCCCCGCCCCCTCACTGCTGTCCGCAAATCCGTGAACGGTTACCAAAAGTAGAATATCCACATTTTCCCCCATTTCCCCTTATGACCAGCACATGCGAGCGGAGTTTCCGATCGATGGCAATCAGACCAGCACGAACCCGAACTTCATGGCCTCGGCAAATGCCGCAATCTGCCGCGTGAAGTCGCCGACGCCCAGGGCGAGGTGGTGGGCCGGGCCCTGCTGACACCACGCATCGAAGAACTCGGGCAGCGGACGGCCCAGCCGGACGCGGCAGTTCGGATTGCCAATCTGAAGAGTACTACCGGGGACCGCTTCGCCGACGGTGCAGATCAGTTTGAACGTATCGCCGGCGTCAAACTGCGACAGTCCCAGCAGAGTCACCGGGCCTTTTTTCATCTCGAAGTCGATCCCCAACCCTTCGCCCGACTTGCCGTGATGCACGTGGAGATGCTGGAGACGCGGCCGGCCTTCGGCGACATTGACGTTGCTCGGGCCGTCGTGTCCTAAGAGCACGAGGTCCTCGTCGAAGTCGACGGCGAAGAATTCGACGAACATTCCCCCACCGCCCAGCAGGTCGAGGATCTTCATCGCCATGGCGGTCTTCACATCTCCCTCGGTCACCCCGGGCCGCCCCAGGGACGCCAGCCGCGAGACGGCCAGCGCCGATTGCGCCCGCAACTGCGTGTTCAACTCCTTCTCGCCCCACCAGTAATAGCCGAATGAATAGATGTCGTGCTTGCGGATGATCTCATCGTAGGCGACCGCCACCTGGGCGGAGACCTTCATGTGCTCGTTCGTCACGGTCTGATCCACGTCGTATATGCGGCGGAACTGCTGGTACATGTCGTCGAGCTGCTCTTGCGCGACGCGATGAAACGCCTCTTCGATCTCTTCGATCTCCGGATGAATGAGCATGCGGCCCGTGGCGCGCAGCAAGCGATGTTCATCGACGGGCATATCGACCATGTTGGTGTAGGTCTCGCCGAGCAGCCCGACATTCATGGTGCGGAAGGCGCTTGCCGCCGCCGTCCCCTCGCAGTCCGCGCGAATCTCGTCCCAGAGCCTGTCGGACTTGAACGGCCCCGAGACAACCCTGAACTTCTTCCCCTGGCTGACCAGGCCGGCCGCGTATTCCGGAATGCAGCAGGGGCCTTCGTGGTGGAGGTAGTCGGTGGTGTCGGCCTTGCTGAAGTCGTAAGAGCTGTCTTCGTGGGCATTGAGCAGACGAAGGGGAACGTCCAGCCCCTCGACCGCCGGCAGCACGCACATGCCGGGCGCATAGCCGAAGGGGAACACCAGCAGAATGTCGAGATCCTGCTTGCGAAAGAAGGCGCCTGCCTGGCGGGCCTTCTCCGCCGTGTCGACTAACTCCGGCGCGACGATCTCGCCGATTTTTTCCAGGTGTTCGCGCAATCGTCGGTACATGGCCAGCCCCATGTCTTTCAGACGAGGAAACTGGTCCCAATAGTAGAAATGCCCGGTGGAAAGCAGGCCGATCCGCGGCCGGGGCATACGCTGCTTGAGATTAACCATGTGTTACTCCGCTGCCAGGGAAGGAGAGACGGGGACCTTGTTGTACTCCGCCAGGTAATTGCCCGCGCCGATGATGATCGTGCAGAGGATCAGCAGGGCGATGCCGACCCAGACGAACCGCCATGTGGTGCGTTGGATGCCTTTCCATTCCTTAAGAAAGATCCCCCAGAGATTGCTAATGATAATCACGAACGCCAGGTGAATGGACCAACTCGAGAACTGGTACTCGCCCAGTTTGGTGGTCCCCATGCCATACCAGAAGAACTCTTGGTAGCCGATGACGCCGGCCAGCGCGGCGAAGAAGTAGTTTGCCGCCAACCGCCCGGGCGAGCCGGCGACATAGTCGCCCAGCGAGCGGTTCTTCACATTGAGGATCAAGCATAGGACCAGATTGCTGGTGAAGTTTCCGACCATGAGCGGGATCAGCACGGGAATGTTCTGATAGACGTCAGCGACGCGCAGCGCGACGGCCACCGCGCCCACGGGCTTACCGTAAATGTCGATGCCAAAGGACATCGCGGCGCTGGTCACTCCGGCGATGACGGCCACCACGAAGCCTTTGAGGAGGGCAAACTCCTTAACGCCATCGGTCTTGTCCTTCTCGTCGACCTCGCGCTGCTTGCGGATTCCCGCGTATCCGCAGACGGCAATGCCCGCCAGGCAAACCGCCACGCCCAGCAGCACGGTCAGACCGGACGCGGTGGTGAGAATCTTTCCCGCCTTTCCCATGCAGAGGGGTGGAATCAATGTGCCGACTGCGGCGCACACTCCCAAGGAAACGGACATGCCGAGCCCCATTCCCAGGTAGCGGAGGCTAAGACCGAAGACGAGGCCGCCGATTCCCCAGATCACGCCCAGGCCATAGAGCGTCAGAATCGCACGCGGGTCGCTGTTGGCCAGTACGGTCAACGTTTCCGGCACCATCGCCAGCGCCACGACCCAGGGCATGACAACATAGGCCAGCAGGTTGAAAATCAGCCAGTACGATTCCCACGACCACCGCTTGATCTTGGCGAAAGGCACGTAGAAACTGCCGGCCGCCACTCCGCCGATAAAGTGCAGAAATATGCCGAGAAACGGGTTCATGGCCATCAGATGAACACTTTCTCGATTCTTAACAGGTCGGCCAGTTGAGCGAGCTGCCGGCGCACGTCTCCGCGCACGGCAATGCAGTGATGTGCGAAACCGTGTTTGGTCAGCATCTCGACGTACTGTTTGATCGGCCTTTCGATTTTGATCACCAGGGAAGAGTCGTGGATGGGCATCACCGGCAGGTCCATGATCTCGCCCCCACTGATCAGCATCCTCCAACCTTTGGCGTCGCAGATGAAGTGGCCGAATGTGGCGGGGCCGGGGTCGAACGTCAATTCGAGACTGAACCCGTTGCCCTCAAATCCCCACTGTTCTGGAGTCGGAGTGATGCGACACACGGTCCCTTGCTTGGCCTGCGTCGGGTCCGCATAGCCATGCCCCAAGAGCATCATCGCGTTGCGCTGGATGTCGAACTCAGCCCACTCGCCGAAGAAAGGTGTCAGGCCGGCAAGATGCCGCATGATTTTCATCATCACCAGCCCCAACACGTCGCCTTCCGTGACACCGAGCGTTTTTCCTTGCGCGTGAAGCTCCGCCATCCCCAGGTACGGAGTTGCTTTGGTCTTGGCCTCCACATAGTGTTGGCCCAAGAGGACCAGGCCGTCGAGCCGAAATCGCGCGGCAAGCCTTTTCAATGCCACGGCGACTCGGGCTGCGGCGAGAATGTCCGCCTCTTCAATGCCCTCTACCCGATAGGTGGAGCGGACCTTCTCGACCAATTCGCACACCCGGGGGTCTTGCGCAGATATCTTCTCCCACAAATCCAGCAGATGGCTGATCTGAATATGCACCACCTCGGGGCCCAGCGTTCCCTTGACCATCGTTTTGTCGTACTCGAAGTCGAACATCCCCCGAAACACGTGGCCGATGACTCCGATCGTCATGGCCTTGAGTTGTTTGTAGATCGTAACCACGTCGATGTAACGTTCGATTTCCCGGTAGGACTGTTCGTCATGAATGCTTCCCACCACCACTTCCAGGTTGTGGTAACGGTCCATCTTTCGGAAGCCAGCCACCAGTTGCACCAGCGACATCATGCCGCTGTCCCGCAAGGTGCCCTCGTAATCACTCTGGAGATTGATGGTATCGGTGGACTGCGAGACATAGAGCAACAGCGGCACTCCGGACACGTGCGAGAGGACCTGGTGGATGTAGGTGTCCGGGACATAGGTCCGCTCGGTAACGATCAACAAATCGATCTGCTCGTCCCGGAAGCAGCGGCCGGCATGGTCCGCAGCGTCCATGCTGTCCACCAGCCCGGGGAAAACTACCGAATGGTTCCGGGACAATCGGTCCAGGACGACCTGATTGTCCTTCTGGACTGTTTCCTTCAGTGTGCCGGGATACATTCGCCAGTACTCGAAGAAGCCGCCGGTCAGCAGACCGATCTTGAGTTTCTCGCTGCTGCGAATGCGGTCTGGAGACAACAGATCGCCAAACGTCTCGCCTTCCGCGACCTCGAAGGACTCCAATTCCGCCATGTGACTTCTCTCCTTTCGTGCCGTTGTAACCGTTCACGGCCTTACGGTCGTTCAGGCTCCCGATGAGCCTGACGGCCAGTAGATGCCCCCCGCCGCAAAATGCAAGACAAAAACCAAACGTAACCATGCCTTGCTCCGGTTTTTGGACACGTAACTCGTTTTGGAGCCGATGGTTACAGCACCGCCGGCTTCTGGAATCGCTTTGAAGGAGACGGCGGCGCTGGGGCGGCGGCGTGGATTCCGGGCCGCCGGCCCATTTCACCGAGAAGTCGCCACTTTGCGAGGAACAAACCCGCCGCGGACGGGTTCCACAGAGTGGGCGAACATCAGCGGGCATTTTTCAGCGGATTTTTCAACCGGTTCCTGGCACAATGCTTTCGCCGCGTCCCGCGCTGCCGGGGCCGGCGCGAGGGGATTTTGTCCCTCGCTTCGCTCCGGGGACTGCTTGAGGGAGGCGAACGGATGAATCGGCGAGGTTCCGTTTTCGTTGCCGCAGTTCTTGCTGTCTGCGCGCTGGGCCTTGCGGCCCCGGCAGCCGAACCAGAGAAAACAACCGGCAAGGCGACCGAAGACTACAACATGGCGGCGTGGCTGTATGGGACGCAGAAGTTCGATCTGGCGGCGGAGGAGTTTCGCGCCTTTCTCCAGAAGTATCCGAATCACGAGAAGGGGGCCGACGCACGCCTCGGACTGGCCCGGTCGCTTCGGCATCTGGGGAAGAACGAGGAGGCGATCGCCGCCCTCGAGGAACTCCGCAAGGCCGCCCCCAACTACGAGCGCATGCCCGAGGCGCTTTTCTATCTCGGCGAGGCCCTTGCGGCCGTCGGCAAACCGAAAGAGGCCGCCGACGCCTTCGACGAAATCCTCAAGAAACACGACAAGCATTACCTGGCCTCGTGGGCCCGCGCGCGCCGAGGCGAAGTGTTCCTCGCGCTCAAGCAGCCCGATGAGGCCGAGAAGACCCTCGCCGCCCTGGTCGAAGAGTTCCTCACCGGCAAGGATGCCGACAAGCATCTGAAGGCGGAGCGCAAGCGTCTCCAGGAAGTCGCGCCGGCCGTCGCCGCCTCCTTCGACTCGCTGCTGGAGCGGGCGCACCTGAACCTGGGCCTGGCGCGTCTGGCGGCCGGCCGATTCGACGCCGCCCGCGGAACCTTCGAGGAGTTCCTCGCCCTCGCCTCCAAGAGCGACCTGGCGCCGACCGCCCGATTCCACCTGGCCCAGAGCCTCTACCAGACCGGCCAGTACGACCGCGCCGCCGACGTCTATGCCGAGGTCGCCAAGTCCAAGAGCCCGCTGGCGCCCGATGCGGCGTTCGAGGGCGCGCTGGCCCTCTACCAGGCCAAGAAGTACAAGGAGGCCGCCGCCGCCTTCGCCGACTGCGCCAAGCGATTCCCCGATTCGGAGCGGGCCTCGAAGGCAACTCTTTACGCCGGCATGTGCCTCTATCTGGCCGACGACTACGCCGGCGCCATCCAGAAACTCCAGGAGAAACTCCAGAAGGACCCCTCCGACACGGAGGCCCTTTACTGGCTGGGGACGGCGTACCTGAAGCAGAAGGGGTTCGCGGAGGCGCGCGGCGCGTTCGAAAAAATTCTCAAGACCTCGCCCGACGGGCCGCGCGCCGCCGACGCACGCCTGGGCCTGGCCGACGCCCTGCTGGCCGAGGGCAAGCCGGAAGATGCCGCCAAGGCCTATCGCGCGTTCGCCGAGAAATACCCCGACCACGCCGACGCGCCGCGGGCCCTTTACGCCGCCGCGGCCGCGCTTCACCGCGCCGGCAAGTATGAGGAGTCCGACAAGGCGTGCGATGCCTTTCTCGCGAAGGCCGCGGCGAACGCCCTCGCGCCCCACGTCCTCTTTATCTCCGGCGAGAATCGCTTCCTCGAGAAGAAATACAAAGAGGCCGCCGAACGGTACCAGGCGCTCCTGGAGAAGCACGGAGACGCGCCGGACGCCCCGGCGGCGCGATTCCGCCTGGCGTGGGTCCGCTACTTCCAGAAGGATTACGACGCCGCCCTGAAGGAACTCGCCGGGATCGATGCGAAGAATGCCGACGCCGCACTCGCCGCCGAAGCGATCTTCCTCCAGGGCAACTGCTTCTTCGAGAAGGGAAACTACAAGAAGGCGGCGGAGACGTTCGGCAAGTATCTCGACTCCGCGGGCGGCAAGGCCCACGCCGAAAACGCCCTCCTGAGGATGGGCCTCGCGCTGGCCCGCGCGGGCGACTCGGGCGCCGCCGTCGCACGCCTCAACCAGTTCGTCAGCCAGTACGCCGCGAGCGACCAGAAGCCGCAGGCCCAGTACGAACTGGCCGAACTCCTGCGCGCCGACAAAAAATGGGACGAGGCCGCCAACCACTACAAGGAAATCGCGGAGAAAAGCCCCGACCACGCCCTCGCGCCCTACGCGCTATACCACCTGGGCACGTGCCGGTTCGAGCGGGGCGCCTTCGCCGAGGCCGCCGACGTCTTCGGCCGCGCCGCCGACAAGTATGCCGCTGCGGACCTCGCGCCCCAGGCGATGTACCAGAAAGCCCTTGCGCTCCAGAAGGCCGACAAGATTCCCGACGCCCGCGCCGCCTACCAGGCCATGCTGGCCAAGTTCGCGGGGCACGACCTGGCGCCCTCGGCGCTGCTGGGCCTCGGCACGTGCCTCGAAAAGGAGAAGAACTACGCGGAGGCGGCCGACGCGTTCCGCAAACTCCTCGATGCCTCTAAGGACGACAAGGTCCGCGAGCAGGCGGCGTATGAACTGGCGTGGTCGCTCCAGCAGGCCGGCAAGGAGAAGGAGGCTCTGGAGGCGTACGAGCGGCTCGCACGCGATTTTGCGGCGAGCGCGCTGGCGGCCGACGCCAATTTCCAGATCGCCGAGGCCCGCTACCGCGACAAAAAGTACGCCGACGCCGTCGCCCTCTACGAAAAAGCGCTCGCGGCCTCCGGCGACCGCCTGAAGGACAAGATCCTTTACCGCCTCGGCTGGTGCAAGTGGGCCGAGGAAAAGTACGACGAAGCCGTCAAACTCTTCGACCGCCTCGTCGCCGAAACGCCCCAAAGCGACCTCGTGCCCGACGCGCTCCTCCAGGCAGGCGAGGCGCTGGCGCGTCTCGGCAAACCGGCCGACGCCATCGAACGCCTCTCGAAACTCGCGGACCCGAAGTTCAAGGACTTTCCGCACGCCGCCGACGCCCGCTTCCGCCTCGGCGAGGCCCAGGCCGTCCTCGGACGCCACGAGGACGCCCTGGCGACCCTCTCGGTCATCGAGCAGGCCTATCCCGGCTACGCCGCCATGGCCGAGGTCCAGTTCGGCATCGGCAAGGCCCTCTACGATCTGAAGCGTCTCGACCAGGCGCGGCAGCGGTTCGAGCGCGTCCTCGGGATGACCGAGACCGAAACCGGGGCCAAGGCCCAGTTCTACGTCGGCGAGACGTTCCTGGCCGCCGGCAACCCGCGCGAGGCCCTCAAGGCGTACCTGCGCGTCGTCTCGCCCCTCTGGATCGCCTACACCGAATGGGCCGCCGCCGCCCAGTTCGAAATCGGGAAGTGCTACCTCAGCCTCGAGAAACCGAAGGAGGCCCGAGAGGCCCTTCAAACCGTCGTGGACAAATATAAAGACACCAAGTGGGCCCAGCCGGCCCGCGATGCACTCGCGAAACTGCCGGCCTGACGCCCGGAACCAAAGGAGATTCGACCGATGACCTTACGCCATCCCGCGGTCCTTGCCTTCGCCTTCGTGCTCGCCGTCTCGGCGGCCATGTTGGCCCCCACCGGCCGCGCCCCCGCCGGCGCCCCCGAACCGCCTCCCAATGCCGCGGCGCCTCCCGAAGCGGCCGCGCCGCCCGCCGAAGACGCCGCCAAGGACCAGAAACTGCCGACCCTCTTCGAATTGCTCGAGCGCGGCGGCCCGGTCATGTACCCCATCTACCTCTGCTCGTTCCTCATGGTCGCCTTCGCCATCGAGCGGGCCGTCAGCCTCCGCCGAAGCAAGATCCTTCCGCCCGGGTTCATTCTCGGCCTGCGAAGCCTCGTCGGCGTCCGGCCGATCGACCGCGGCAAGATCCTCACCTACTGCCAAGCCCATCCCAACCCCATTGCGCGGATCTTCCAGGCCGCCATCCGCCGCCTCCACCGGCCGCTGCCGGAAATCGAAAAAACCATCGAGGACGCCGGCGCCCGCGAAGTCCGCACCCTGCGCCGAAACTGCCGCGTCCTCTCCGCCATCGCCTACATCGCCCCCCTGCTCGGGCTCCTCGGCACCGTCAATGGCATGATCATGTGCTTCAGCCAGGTCTCCACCGGCGAAGCCCTCGGCCGCGCTGAACGACTCGCCGAAGGCATCTACCAAGCCCTCGTCACCACGGCCGCCGGCCTCACCGTCGCCATCCCAGCCGCCGCCCTTTACCTGATGTTCATGGCCAAGATCGAGAAACTCGTCAGCGAGATGGACGATCTGTCGCTGGAGTTCGTGGAATCCGTCGCCGACGACGCCAGCCGCTGACGCCCCGTCGCCGACTCCCGCCGCGCCGAGGCCGAGCCCGGCGGGATCGAACCGGCATCGGCCGAATCATCCTCGGGGACGCGCTATGCGGATCGACCGAAAAACCGAAGAAGACCCGGTTGAACTCCTCAACATGACACCCATCATCGACGTCGTCTTCAACCTCCTGATCTTTTTCCTCGTCGGCACGCGCTACGCCGAAATCGAACGCGACATGCTCGTCAATCCGCCCAGCGCCCACGTCGCCCAGCCCGTCACCGCCATCCCCAGCGAACTCATCGTCAACGTCACCGCCGACGGACGGTTCGTCATCTCCGGCGTCGAGTACACCCCCGCCGACCTGGAGCGCCTCATCGCTCGCGCCGTCAAGGAAAACCCCGAGCAGGCCGTCGTCGTCCGCGGCGACCGAAAGGTCGTCCTCCAACTCCCCGTCAACATCCTCAGCCTCTGCGAAAAATACAACGTCAAACGCAAGTTCCTCACCACCGCCGAACCCGGATCTTAGGAAGCGCGGATGCCGACCTCCCGAAAACGCGTCTGGCTCGGACGGGTCCTCTGGGTCCTCGTCCCCCTCGCGCTTCTGGGCAGCCTGGTGGCCTTCCTCGCCTGGCCCCGGCACGAAATTCTTTACACCGACGGCCGGCAGACCTGGCCCGCCCGCCCCGGACTCGGCCTCCGGACCGTCCTCTGGGACGCCGGCGACCTGCTCCAGACGCTCGGCGACCTCGGCGAATGCTACGACCCCTGCCTCTCCCCCGACGGACAGGAACTCTACTTCACCTGCGGACGCGCCGGCGCCGACGCCAACCTCTTCGTCGCCTACCGCACCGCCGGCGGATGGACCGGCCCCAAACCCATCGCCGAAATCAACACCGACGCCGACGAGATCGGACCCGCCCTCGCCCCCGACTCCGCCACCCTCTACTTCTTCTCCAATCGCCCCGGCGGCGAAGGCGGCTACGACCTCTACGTTTCCCGTCACGACGGCACCCGCTGGTCCAAGCCCGCGAACCTCGGCCCGCGCGTCAACTCGCCCTTCAACGAGTACGACCCCTTCGTGACGCCCGACGGCCAATCGCTCCTCTTCGCCTCCAACCGCCCCACCGAAGAGGACTCTTCCGTTCCCGAACACGCCTGGCCCGCCACCCTCCGCGAACAACGCCGACTCTACGACTACGACCTCTATGCCCTCGATCTGGCGGCCGAAGCCGCACAGCCCCGACGACTCGACGCCGTCTCCGGCCCCGCGAACGACGGCCAGCCCGCCACGAGCCCCGACGGCCGGTGGCTCTACTTCGCCTCCGACCGGCCCGGCGGCCTCGGCGGTTTCGACCTCTGGCGCGCCCGCATCACCCTGGCGCCGCTGAACGCCATCCTCCCGCCGGAAAACGTCGGCGAACCCGTCAACTCCGCCGCCAACGAACTCGACCCCGCCGTCAGCCTCGAAGGCTTCGGGCTCTTCTTCTCCAGCGACCGCGACAAACCCGACACCTACGCCATCTACTACGCCCGAAGCCACGAGGTTTACCAAATCCTCCAGACCCGCCGACTCGCCCTCGGGCCTATCCTCGGCCGGCTCTCCTGGCCCCTCATCGGCCTGATCCTCGCGCTCGTGGGCCTCGCCCTGACGCTCCTGGCGCTCCTGAAACTCCGCAAACGTCCCGGCCTCCTCGCCGGCGCCATGATCGCCTCCCTCATCCTCCACCTGTTGGCCCTCAGCCTCTTCACACTCTGGCAACTCTCCATCGGCGTCTATGAACTGGCGAAGAGCGAAGAGCGCTTCGAGGTCGCCGTCAGCATCCCCGGACTCGCCGAAAGCGAACTGTCGGCCGAACTGAGGACCACCCTGGTGAACCTGGCGCGCCTCGACACCGCCCGCTTCGCCGCCGAGAAGACCAAAACCCTTACCGCCCCGCCCGAGCCGGCGGTCAACGGGCCCGCCGTCGCTCTCGCCGAGCCCGAGCCCGTGCCCCAGGAAATCAATATCCTCCCGCCCGAGGAGCGACCCGCCGAACTCGCCGAAGCCCTCAAGCCTGAGTCCGCGCCCGCGCCGATTCCGGAACTCGCGCCCCCCGAACCCCTCGAAACCATCGAGCCGCGCGAGGCACGGCCCGTCGAAACCGCCGAACGCCTCCCCGCGATGCCGCTCGCCCTCGCCCCGCGCCTCGAAATCCCCGCCGTCCGCGAGGCGCCGGCCCCAAAGCCCGCCGTCGCCGAACGAATGGAAGCCGCGCCGGCGCTCCGGCCCATCGAGCCGCTGCCCCAGCCCGCCGCTCCGACGCCGGTGGCCCCGGCAATCGCCGTCCAGGCCCCGACGCCGGTGGCCGTCGAAACACCCGCCGTCCTCGACGTCGCACCCGTGAAGACCGAACTGGCTGTCCGCCCCGTGCGCACTGCGGCCGAGCCGAGCCGGGAGGTGAGCGTCCGTCCGCTCGCCGCCGACCGGCCCGAAGCGCCGTCGGCCGAACCTGCGGCCGCGGCCGCCGCCCCGATTCCTGCCGCGCCTCCCGTGGCGCCGGTGGTCGAAGGACCCCCGGCGGCCCTGCCGGTCGAAACCCGCGCCGCCGCTCCTCCGCCTGCGGCCGTCATCGAAGAAACGCCCGCTGCCGGCGCCGCTGTCGCCGCCGCCGACGTCTTCAATATGCTCCCCCCGGCCGCCGGGCCCGTCGCGCCGCGCGAGCCACGCCCGGCCTCCAACGGCAAGACCGAAATCCAACCGCCGATCGGCGCCCTCCCGGCCGTCACGCGCCCCGAGGGACCTGTCGCACCGGCGTCGGCACCCCGGGTCCAGGGCTCGGCCGTCGCGCCGGAGGTGCGCGCCGCCGAATCGGCCGTCGGACCGAACCTCGTCGAAGCCCCCGCCGCGCCGGCCGCTCCGCCCGCCGCAAGAATCCTCGTACTCCCCGGCGCAGAGCCGGTGACGCGAGCCATCGCACCCCCCGTCGCCGGGGCGCCCGTGCCGCTGGACCTTGAACCGCGCGCGGCGCTCCCGGCCGCGCGCAAAGTCCGTGGCCCGGCCGCGCCCGCCGAGGCCGCCCCGCGCGAGTCTCTCGTCGCCGCCCACGCCGCCCCGACCTCCGGACCCGCTCCCGAGGCCGCGCCGATCGCCCCGGCCGCACCGCTGCCCGCTCGCCGCGCCGAACCGGCCGAGAAAACCCTCCTCGCCTCCACCGCGCCCGCCGGTCCGAAGGTCGGGGCGCCGACGATCGGCGAAACCGTCCGCCTCGCCGTCGCACCGCCTGCGGCGTCCGTCCAAGCCGACATCTCGCCGCCGCCCGAGCCCCTACCACTTAAAGAGATCTACACCCTTCGCACGCAGCCCGACCGCGAAAAGACCATCGAGAAACTCGGCGGCACGCCGGAAACCGAAGAAGCCGTCCGACTGGCCCTCGTCTGGGTCACGCGGCACCAAAGCCCCGACGGACACTGGGACATCCGCGACTTCGCCAACAACTATGACGAAAACGGCCGCCGCGCCGACGGACCCGGAAACCGCGAACGCCAGAACCTCGACGTCACGGGCCTCACCCTCCTGTCGCTCATCGGCGCGGGGCACACCCACCTCCCCGCCAAGGGCGCCCAGGGCCCCAGCCCCTACGCCGAGAACGTCCAGAAAGCCGTCGACTGGATCATCGCCGGACAGGAATCGAACGGCGACCTTCGCCGCGGCGGCCAGATGTACGGCCAGGCCATGGCCACCATGGCCCTGTGCGAACTCTACACCATGACCGGGGATGCGCGCCTCGTCGAGCCCACCCGAAAGGCCGTCCAGTTCATCATCGACGCCCAGAACCCCGACCTCGGCTGGCGATACGACCCCCGGTCCTCCAACGATACGAGCGTCGTCGGCTGGCAGATCATGGCCCTCAAGAGCGCCGAAATCGCCGGCTTCGACGTCCCTCAGAAAGTCTATCGCGGCGCCGCCAACTGGCTCGACCAGGTCCGAAAGGGAAAGCACGGCGGCCTCTACGAATACCAGCCCGGACGCGGACCCAGCCCCGCCATGACCGCCGAGGGATTCTTCACCGAACAGTACATCGACTTCAGCCCCAACTCGCCGCGCGCCGCCGAGTCCGTCGAATACGTCCTCCAGCACAAGCCCCAGTGGGTCCCCCAGAACCCCGAGCAGACCAACCTCTACTACTGGTACTACGCGACGCTCGCCATGCACAACCTCGGCGGGCCTGAGTGGGAGGAGTGGAACCGCCAGATCCGCGATACCCTCGTCAAGGCCCAGCGCACGGACGGCCCGTTCGCCGGCTCCTGGGACCCGCGCACCACCTGGGGCGCCTACGGCGGCCGCGTCTATTCCACCGCCATCGCCACACTCACCCTTGAAGTCTATTACCGCTTCCTCCCCTTCTACAACCTCCGCCTCAAGCCCCAGGACGCCGCCGCAGGGAAAACCCCGAACAACGAGGCCGGCCAACGGCCATAGGCCGAACCCGAACGCAACAAATCGCGTTGACTTTCCACGCTCCCGAGGCCTAATCTAACAGCACGCGATTCCACCGACGCGCCGAGGCACGGTCATGCGACAGGCTGCACTCGTTCTGCTCTTTTCTGCCGCTCTCGCCGGGGCCCCCGCGCCCCCCGATGAAACCCCGCCCCCGTCCGAATCCGCCACGAAAGCCGACGAAGCGGGCGCCGAACGAATCTTCAGCGAATGGCACGCCCTCTACGTCGACGGCAGGAAAGTCGGTTACCACACGATGAACGTCCAGCGCCTCGCGGACGGCGGCTACCGGTTCCGCGACGAAACGTTCCTCAAACTCCGCGCCTCCGCCCCCGACGCAAGGTCCTTTAAGATCGTCCAGGCCGACGTGGACCCCGACGGCTCCCCGCGCACCCTCGACTCGAGCGTCGCCGTCGGCTCCCGCGCCTGGCACGTCGCCGGCCGACGCCGAGGCAACTCCTTCCTCCTCGAGCGCACCGTCGGCGCCGACACCGTCTCCGCCGAGGTCCCCCTCGAAAAAGGCCTCACCCTCCGCTCCTGGGCTCTCCTCGCCTCCTTCTTCGGCGCTGCCGATCCCGGAGGCGCCTCTCGCTGGCTCGTCATCGACGAACGCCTCGGCGCCGTCCTCCCCGACCCCTGCCTGGTCCACGTCCTCGGCCCGCACACCGTCCCCACCGGGCCGGGGAAATCCCTCAGCGGCACCGCCATCGTCACCGCCGTCGGCCAGGAAATCGTCGCCCACCTCCTCGACGACCGCGGCCGGACGCTCCGCAGCGTCTGGCAGTCCGCGCCAATCGTCGCCGAGGCCGCCAGTTTCTCCGAGGCCCGACGCCTGGACCTTCCGGGGGACGGCCCGCGCGGACCCGCCATCCCGGGCATCGAGGCCCGTCACCCTCCGCCCGGCCGTCGACCCACGCCTGGCAACCCTCCATGCCAACGCCGACGAACTCCTCCAGTTGGCCGACGTCGTCCACCAGCAATGGGCCGCCCGCTTCGACGCCGTCGAGGCCGACGCGCCCCGTGAAACCGAACTCGCCGGTCGGCCCGCGCGCGTCATCGAGGGAACCGCACGCCTCGGATGCGTGCGGCTGCACTTCCGCAACGTCTTCCTCGTCGGCGAAGGGTTCGCCTACCTTGTAACAGCCGTCGCCGATCGCCCTCTCGATGAAAAGCGCGCCTTGGCCGACGCCATCCTCGCCTCCCTCCGCCTCGCACCGCCCGAGGGGCGGCTGCCGGTCCTCGTGAGCGGCAACTGCCTGCGAATCCCCTACTACGGCCTCGAGATGACCCGCCCCGACGAGCGCTGGAAGATCCCGAGGCACCTCGACGGTCCCGCGACGACTCTGGAACTGGCGCGCGAGGACCGCGCCGCTGTCGCCGTCCTCCGCATGCTCTCCGCCCCCAAGGACCAGCCGATCGCCGACTTCGTCGCCGAACGCGCCCGCCTCGCCGCCGAAAACCTCAAAATCCCAAAGCCCGAGGCCCAGCCGGCGACGCTCGGCGGACGCCAGGCCCTCGAACTAAAGTACGCGGGCAACCTCCTCGCCGGCCGACCCGCCGAGTGCCGCGCCATCTACATGCCCCTCGGCTCCCAGGTGCTCGAACTGGTGCTCATCGCCCGCGCCGGCGATCCCGGCGCGCTCGCCCCGTTGGGGCCGGGACCTAAAGACCTTGAGACCATCCGCGCGAGCATCCGCTTCATCGAACCGCCGGCCGCCGGTCAGAAGTGACGGGGAGGGCCAATGCCGTGCGACGCCTGCTATCGGCTCCCGTGTGCCTCGCCGCGTGCGCCGCCTTCGCCGCCGCACTTTGTGGCGCGGAACCCGCCGCCGATCCCGGCGCGCCGGGACCCTCTTCGCCCGCCTTTCTGGTCTTCCCCATCACGAGCGACGAGAAAGGGCTCGGCGACCAGGTCCGCCTGATGCTCCGCGCCAAGGCCCGCCGACTCGGCGCCGTCGTCTACGACCCTTCGAGCGTCGCCGAGGCCCTCGCCGGCGAAACGGTCTCCCTCGAAACGCCCCCCGAACGCCTCGCCCAACTCGCCCGCGACCGCTTCGGAGCCGACGTCGCCGTCGTCGGCCATGTCGCCGGCGCCGGACCCTACGAGATCCGCCTCCGCGTCGTCTATCCCGGCCGACCGGCCGACGCCCGCACCGCCGAAAAGACGCTCGGCTGCCCCTACCACCAGGTCATCCCCCTCGAGGTCGCCAAGGCGGTGTACGACATCCTCGGCATCCCGATTCCGCCGGACCCGTGGCGCGAACTCCGCGGCGACCCCGACATCCAGCGCCGATGGCAGGATGGACCCAACCTCGTCCGCAATTCCAGTTTCGAGCAGGCGAACGCCGCCAGCGACGGACCCGCCGATTGGCAACCCGTCGAAAAGGAAATGGCCTGGACCACAAACCCCGACGGCCCGGGCAAGGTCCTCGCGTACCGCATGAGCGCCGCAACCGCCGGGTCCTACGGCCTCGACTTCTACAGCGACTATATCCCCATCGAGCCGGGCGCCGTCCATCGCTTCTCGTGCCGCTACAAGACCCTCGGACCCACCGTCAAAATCTTCCTCAAGGGCTACCGCCCGTTCGAGGCACAGGACGGCCAGCCGGCCCAGCGCCGCGAGACCTATCGCCGGCAGGTCCATCCGCCGGGCGGGCCCGGCGAGTGGCACACCATCGAGGCCGACTTCGTCCCCTCCGCCACTCGCCCCGAACACGCCCCGACCTTTCTCAGGGTGGACCTCTACGCCTACTGGCCCGAAGGCGTCGTGTACTGGGACGACGTGGTCCTCAAGAAAGTCCGCGACGCCCCGCCCGGCCCGCCCGCCGCCCCGACCGATGCCGAACCCCTGAACACCGAATCGCTCCCCGAGGCCAAGGAGATGCCGTGAAGGTCCGCCAGTTCCATCGCTGGGACCTGACCTATGACGAAGCGGTCGCCGTCCAGCGGCGTCTGGCGGCCCGCGTCCGCCAGGGCCCCCCGCTCGGAAAGGTTGAGACGGTCGCCGGGGCCGATGTCTCCGCCGGACGCAAGGACGAACTCCTCGCGGCCGTGGTCGTCGTCATGCGCGCCCGTTGGCCCTACGTCCCGGGCTTCCTGAGTTTCCGCGAGGCGCCGGTGGTGTTGGAAGCGTTCCGGCAACTGAAGACGCGGCCGGACCTTGTAATCTGCGACGGACAGGGCCGGGCGCATCCGCGGCGGCTGGGCCTCGCATCCCACGTCGGCCTCGCCCTCGGCGTGCCGACGATCGGCTGCGCGAAGAGCCTCCTCGTCGGCACCGTCCCGCGAGAGCCCGGGCGCCGGCGCGGCGGGCGGGCGCCGCTTATGGACGGCGGCGAACGGATCGGGACGGCCCTTCGCACGCAAACCGGCGTCAAACCCGTTTTCGTGAGCGTCGGCTATCGGATCGACCTGGCGAGCGCGGAGCGGTGGGTCCTGGCCGCGTCGCCCCGGTTCCGCCTGGCCGAGCCCATTCGCGCCGCCCATCGCCTCGTCACCGCGTACAAGGCCTCCCTGGGCGGGCGACGTCCGCGCGCGCCGTGTGTCGTTAACGCCCG
>JAPLMM010000264.1 GCA_026387035.1 Planctomycetota bacterium | reverse complement strand
GTCCGCGTCGCCGGTTGCGACCTCGCGTGCTCGTATTGCGACACGCCCGACGCCCGCCCCCCCGATGCCGGGCGCGACATGACCGTTGCGGAGGTTCTCGCCCGCCTGGACGAAACGGGCCTGCCCTGGTGCATGATCACAGGCGGCGAGCCGCTCCTCCAGGCCGAGGACGTTAACGCCCTTGTCGTGGCGTTGATCCGCCGAGGGCACGAAGTGATGGTCGAAACGTCGGGCGCCCATCCGATTGACCTCGTGGACGTGCGCGCCCGGCGGATCGTGGACGTGAAGACGCCCGGCTCCGGCATGGCCGACCGGATGGACTGGCGCAACCTGGAGCGCCTGACGCCGCGCGACGAGGTGAAGTTCGTCCTCACGGGCCGGCCGGATTACGACTGGGCCAAGGAAGTGGTCGAATCGCACGGCCTGGTGGCGCGGTGCCCGGTCCTTTTCGGGTCGGCCGATTCCGCCGCGCTTGTTCGCCGGCCCGCTTGCGGGCCGCTGCCGTCCACGTTGAGTCCGGACGCGCCTGCCCCGTTTGGGTTGGGACTTGCCGCACGCGCGCAAGGGAAGAGGCGGGTGGCACTGGCGGCTTGCCCGCCAGTGCTTCCCCCGAACCGCCTGCGCACGGCCGGGCGAGACCGGCCGTGCCACACACTCAGCGCGCCGGCGCTTGCCTGCGGAAAAGGGTTGACGCCCGCCACCCAAGGTGCTAAAAATACCAGCCACCTCTGAGTGGCGCGCCAGATGCGAAGGCGCGCCATTCGTTTAGAGAGGGGCTTGCTTTGTTGAAAACGCCGGTGTTTATGTAGCGCGGGGGTTTACCCCCCGCGCACAAGAAGCGCGGGGCACCCGCCTTCGTCCGCCAGAACGGAGGGCGGACTTCGGCGTGGCAAGCAAGGCCCCGCGCTACAAGAGGCATCGAGACCGCAGTCAGGACGAAAAAGCAAGGGAGACGCGACCATGGCGAAGGCAAGGAAGTGCGTCTATTTCTTCGGCGACGGCAAGGCGGACGGCCGGGCCGACATGAAGGAACTCCTCGGCGGCAAAGGGGCCAATCTGGCCGAAATGACCAATCTCGGCATCCCCGTCCCGGCCGGGTTCACCATCACGACCGAGGTCTGCACCCACTATTACAAGCAGGGGCGGCGGTACCCCAAGGAACTTGAGGGGCAAGTGGACAAGGCCCTGGGGCGCGTCGAAAAAGTCATGGACGCCCGGTTCGGCGACGTGGAGAATCCCCTGCTCCTTTCGTGCCGCTCGGGCGCCCGCGCCTCGATGCCTGGCATGATGGAGACGGTGCTCAACATCGGCCTGACGACCGCGACGATCCCCGGCATGGTCCGCCTGGCGAAGAACCCCCGCTTCGTGTGGGACGCCTACCGGCGCCTCATCACCATGTACACCGACGTGGTCATGGAAAAGGCGGCCGGCATCGAACCCGCCGAGGGCAAGGGCATCCGCCATCAACTCGAACACGAAATGGCGAAGATGAAAGAACGCGCCGGGGCGAAGAACGACACCGACCTGACGACCGGCCAACTGGAAGAACTCATCGGCATCTATCGGGCCAAGGTGAAAGAGGTCCTCGGCAAGCCGTTCCCCGACGACCCGCAGGAACAACTCTGGGGCGCCATCGGCGCTGTGTTCCAGTCGTGGAACGGCAAACGCGCGGTCAGTTATCGCCGCATCGAGGCCATCCCCGACGCGTGGGGCACCGCCACCAACGTCCAGGCCATGGTCTTCGGCAACATGGGCAATAACTCCGCGACCGGCGTGGCCTTCACGCGGAACCCCGCCACCGGCGAAAACAAGTTCTTCGGCGAATGGCTTCCCAATGCCCAGGGCGAGGACGTCGTCGCCGGCATCCGCACACCCAATCCGTTGAACGAGGACACGCGGTCGGAGCACTCGGCCGGACTCCAGAGCCTCCAGAACGCCATGCCGAAGGTTTACACCCAACTCGTCCGGATCCGCAACGGCCTCGAAAAACATTACCGCGACATGCAGGACATCGAGTTCACGATCCAGGACGGGCGGCTCTGGATGCTTCAGACGCGGACCGGAAAGCGCAACGGCCCAGCCGCCGTGCGGATGGCCGTCGAGATGCTGCGCGAACGGCTTATCTCCAAGGAGATGGCCGTCACGCGCGTCACGCCCGCGCAACTCGACGAACTCCTGCATCCCATCCTCGACCCGCAGGCGGAACGCAAGGCCGCCGTTCTCGCCAAGGGCTTGCCCGCGGGGCCGGGCGGCGCCGCCGGACGCATCGTCTTCACCGCCGCCGACGCCGTCGCGTGGGCCGAACGCGGCGAGGTCGTCATCCTCTGCCGCGAGGAAACCAATCCCGAGGACGTCGAAGGCATGCGGGCCGCCAAGGCAATTCTGACGGCCCGCGGCGGCATGACGAGCCACGCCGCCCTCGTCGCCCGCGGCTGGGGCAAGTGCTGCATCGTCGGCGCCGGCGCACTCAAAGTCAGCGCGAGCGCCAAGACCATCTCCGCCGACGCCACGGTCCTCCGCGAGGGCGACTGGATCAGCCTGAACGGCACCAAGGGCGTCGTCTATGCGGGCAAACTGCCGACCGTGGATCCCGACCCCGAAAACCCGAGGCTCGTCGAGTTCCTGAAAGCCTGCGACAAGGTCCGCCGACTCGGTGTCCGCGCCAATGCCGACACGCCCGAGGACGCCCGCGTGGCCCGCACCTTCGGGGCCGAAGGCATCGGACTGGTGCGCACCGAGCACATGTTCTACGGCGAAGGGGCCGAGGTGCCCCTCTTCAAACTCCGCAAGATGATC
>JAPLMM010000263.1 GCA_026387035.1 Planctomycetota bacterium | reverse complement strand
GCCCGGCGGTGAACCCGCCCCGGGTTCACCGTACGTGTCCACCGCATGGCTCGGCGATTCACTTCTCGTAAAGACCGGTGAAGAGTTTGAGCAGTTCGGGTTTGTTCCCACGCACATAGACGGGGATATGTTCGATCGGGGCGTCTGCCTTGACAACCTGTCCGCCCTTGAGTTTCTTACCGGTCCAGGCATCGATCCATTCGATTCCGGCCGGGAGGTACACCTCCCGGCTGCGCACATCATACTTGGTTATCGGTGCCACCAAAAGATCGGCCCCGAACAGGAACTGGTCTTCCACCTCCGCGGCTTTGGGATCCTCCTTAAAGTCGAAGAACAATGGCCGCATGGGCGGCAGGCCTTTCTCCGACGCCAGCCTCATCTGCTCCATGACGTAGGGGCGCAGATTCTCCCGCAGGAGCATGGCGGCCCGGATGTGTGGATAGGTATCTCCTCCGATCGTCCAGGCCTCGTTGTTGGCCCGGCAGCCGTGAGTGCGGAAGACGGGCAGGAAGACGCCGTACTGGTACCAGCGCACCATCAACTCGTGAAAGCGTGGGCTCTTATTGTCAGGGGTGACAAATCCGCCGATGTCGCAGCTCCACCAGGGAATCCCGCTCATCATCACGTTGAGCCCCACCTTCACGTATTCTTCCAGGTGCTCAAACGAAGACATAATATCGTGGGGGGCGGGACACGCCCCGTAGCGCTGACTCCCAGCCCAGGCATTGCGGCAGATGGTCACCACCTCTTTCTCGCCGGCGGCAAGCAGGCCCTCGTAGATGTTTTTCTGATGGGCCACCGGGAAGAAGGCATGGGCTTCTTTGGCCGGACCGATGTGAAAGAGAACCTGGTCGTAATCCCGGATCTCGTGGAATTCGTCGCACGGATCGAGCCAGAACGTGCGGATGCCAAGATCGACGTAGTTCGCCTTCCACTTGCTCCAGAGGTACTTGGCGGCTTCCGGATTTGTCGGATCGTATTGGTATTTAGGCCCTTGAAAGTCGACGGTGTCTTTTTTCCCGCCAATCGAACCGGTAAACAAGCCGTGCTCTTTCATGTATGCGAAGTTTTCGCTCTTCTCGTCCACCAGGGTCCAGGGTGAAATCATGATCCTGACGCCCATCTCGTCCATTTCCTTGACCATGGCCTTGGGGTCGGGCCAAAACTTCGGATCCAGCCTCCAGTTGCCGATTATGTCCCAATGCAGGAAATCGATCACAAGCACCGACAGGGGCAGGCCGCGCCGCTTGAACTCTCTCGCTACATTGACAAACTCTTCTTGTGTCGTGTAGCGAAGTTTGCACTGCCAGAAACCGGAGGCCCAGTAAGGAAACTTCGGCGCGTGCCCGGTGGCATCGGCGTAATTCTCCATGATATCGGCGTAGGAATCTCCCGCGGTGATGAAGTAGTCCATTTGTTTGCTGCCGTAGGAAATCCAGCGGGTTCTGTTATTGCCGAACTCAACCCTGCCCAGCGACGGATTGTTCCAGAGAAACCCATAGCCCTCGCTGGAGACGACAAAGGGGACCACCGCTTTGACATGGCGCTGGTAGAGATCAATCACGCAGCCCTTCAGATTGATCCTTCCCGTGGCGTTCTCGCCCATACCGTAGAAGCGTTCTCCGTCACGTGCCGCGAAATGCAGTTCGCAGTGGAAAAGATCATCGCCCACCGGCTTGAAAGTGCGCGTTCCCGGATTGTGGGCCCCAACGACGTAGTCGTATTCACTCAGGATCGGGATCTGTTTGTCGCCGCTGTGCCTGAAGAACCGCAGATAGCCTCTCTGGGTCATAATATCATCGATTCGGGCGGAGATTTTCCCGTTCCTGATGCTCGCCGACTGCGGGGTGATTTCTATCTTCCCTTCCCTTTCAAGAGGAATATCCAGCGCCCAGTCCGAGGTTTGTCCACCTCCTTGGGGGGTGACCCGCACGCGGAGGCCGTCCCGTCCCCACGCTTGAATGGAGATCGTCTGTCCGCCAACCCTGGAGACCAACTTGTTACCCTCGGCTGTGGCCCCATAGGCAAGGCAAGTGCCACCGCCAAGACACACCAGCAAGCACCCCAATAGGGTCGATTTCACCATCCCATCTCCTTTCACCGAACAATGTTTAGATGGACCTGCATAAGATGCGGATCTTTGACTTCGTGCCAGTACCCCCCCGACGGCAACAAGTCAGCCGCCCGGAAATCAGCCCTATGGGTCGCCCGGAAATATACCCGACGAATTCGGGGTTTGTCAATACATTCTGGCACCCGGCGGGCCCAGCCTTCGCCCCTGCTTCGCCAAGGCTACGCAGGGCTACGGCGGGTCTCCGCTGCGCTTCGAGGCGGGGGCAAGGGCTCACTGCCACGGCAAGGCGCCCCGGAGCATCAGGTGGAGGTAAAGGACGATCGAGAGGATCCAGAGGTAGGCGAGGACGCGGGAGGCGATGTCGAGGCGCATGCGCGTCCGCCAGTAGTGCAGATGGCCGGCCAGGAGGTTGGCGAAGGCGACGCCGACGCCGATCTTCATCCAGAGCCCCCGCGCGTAGGCGGCGAGCCACTCGGTCGGACCGGCCAAGTAGAAGACCACGTGAAACGCCAGACCCGCGGCGGCGACGAGGAAGATGGCCCAGGCGAGCGCCCGCATGAGCGAGAACGGTCGGCCGGCGGGGGCGAGGGGGGGGTCCCGCAGATTCATCCCGACTTCCGCCTTCGCCCTTCCGCCGTCGCCCTGCGGGCTATGGCGGACAGGTCGGGCTTCGGTGGACAAGTCGTCGGGATTCATCTGCGGGCTTTGAAAGGCGCGTGGCGATGCGGGGTCGGTCAAGGGGTCGAGCCTCCCGGCGCCCCGGCGGCGGGCTGGGCGGCCTGCGCTTTCAGGGCCTCGCGGATGGCGTCCCAGAGTTTGCCTTGTTCCGCGCGGTAGCGTTCCCATTGATCGAACGGGACCTTTTGGATGTCTCCGTTCAGAAGCAGCGCGCGCACGAGGCCGTCGGAGTGGGAGTCGTAGGGGGCGCCGTCGCTGGCGATCATGAGGTTCGGCGGGAAGACGCGGGGGTTGTTGACGTTGACGTCGATTCCAACACTGATGTACATTTGATACGTTGACGTGCCGATGGGGACATGGTACTCGGGGCACGTGAGCCAGTTACGGTCGGCCAGGCAGCCTTCGCGGACGAGGACTTCGAGTTCCTTCGGGAGCCGGCCGTCGTATCGTTCGGCGTAGGCGCGGAGTGCGGCGTGGATTTTGTGGAGGTTGTCCTCGCAGGCGGGGCGGAGCCACAGGTTATCGATGATTTTCACCGCAGCCACCGTCCCAAAGCCCAAAGTAAGCGCGGCGCCGCCGATCATGCCGATTACGGCCAGAAGTTTTCCGCGTTTCCGCCCGCGGCTCCGGCGGATGCTGTGCCAGGCCGGGACGGCGGTCATCGCCCCCAGGAGGGCGAGCAGCGTGCCAAGGCTGGAGCCGATCATCCAGGGGGCGGTGACGAACCGGCCAAGCCCGATGACGAAGGCCGCCGCGACCGACGCGCCGAGGAAGCCGACGCTCACGACGGCCATCGTCTCGACCGGCGGGACGATCTCGACGGTTTCGTCGCCGAAGCGAACGGTGGTGGGCCCGGACGGCCCGGCGGATTCGAGGCGAGTGATGGAGGAGTCGGATTCGCTCGCGGCGGGGACCTTCAGGTCGGCGCTGCAGGTGGCGCACCGCGCGGGCCGGCCGGCGAAGGATTCGTCGACCTCCATGCGGGCGTCGCAATTCGGACAGCGGAAGCGGATCATGGGTCCTCTCGCCGGCCCTCGAACGGCCGCAGGGATCCCCCACGCAATCTACTCGTTGACGACGACGGACTCGCGGTATCCGCTCGCGAACTCGACGCCCGCCAACGCCAGAAGCACCGTGCTGAGGAGCGGCAGGGCGAAGAACCGCAAGTAGTACGACGCGGCCCCGTAGATGTCGGAGAAGCCGAACTTCAGCCACTGGGCGTGGGCCTTCAGCAGTGCCTCAAAATCGAAGAACGAGCCGAACTGAAGTTCCGCGAAGACGTTGTGCCACGGCACGACGGTCGCCAGGAAAAGAAGCGTCAGGCACAGCGAACTCGTGAGCGGGCGGATGCCCGCGAGTCGGCCCAGGAGCGTGATCTGAAGATAAAGGAAGATCGTCGCCAGGAGGAGGATCGCCATCAGGATGCCGATCGCGCGCAGCGGCCGAAGCATCGCGGCTGTGCACTCGCGGTACCGGAGGTCGCGGGCAAAGCGCTCGACGGCGCTAAGCCCCCGGCGGGGCGCTTCCTTCTGGACCGATTCGGCGGCCGGCGCGGCGCTTTTCTCGGCCGGGGCCGCGGCGGCGACGGACTCGAAGAGGCCTGGCCCGTGCGCTGCGCCGGCACTCGGGGCGGCTTCGATGACCGCATCGACGGGCTCGGCCGCGGACTCGTCGTAAACGCCCAGCCACTGGATGGAGATGAACGCCGCCACGTGAGCCAGCATGCACACCATCGCCAGCCAGAAGAAGACGACCGCAAAGAATCGGACCGTCTTCAAGGCGGCGACGAACGGCTGGGCGGCGGGGTTCGGCAACCGAACCGCCGGTTCGCGTTGCATTTCCTGAGCCATGGCGCGTCTCCTTGTGGACCCCTTGCTAGTTCTACAACGCTATCTCAACGCAGAGATCGCAGAGATCGCAGAGATCGCAGAGATAAGAGATTTTTTCACAACAGATTACACAGCGTGCCCGGGTCCTGGCCGGACGCTATTCCGCCGCTGCAACTTCGGGCTGTCTCCTTTTTCCTTTTGACCCGTCGAGGGCCGTTCTCTGCGTTCTCAGCGTTCTCTGCGTTGAAGAACACAGCGTAGTAGTACTAGCCCGGGGCCGAAAACGCCCCGCGAGCCGCCTCGACCGTCCGGCGGATATCCTCGTCCGTGTGGGCGAGGCTCACGAACCACGCCTCGAACTGGCTGGGCGGCAGATAAACGCCCCGGCCGAGCATCCCCTGGAAAAACCGCCCGAACGCCTCCGTGTCGCACGCCCGTGCCCCCGCGTAGTCGGCCACCGCGCCCGCCGTGAAAAAGAGCGTCAGCATGGAGCCGACCCGCTGGACCCGTGCGGAGATTTTCGCCTCCCGGACCGCTTCTGCCAAGCCCTTTTCCAGCCGAGCGGACCTGGCTTCAAGCGTCTCGTAAGCGTTCGGCTCAGCCAGGAGGTCCAGAGTAGCGATACCGGCGGCCATCGCCAACGGATTTCCGGAGAGCGTCCCCGCCTGGTAAACGGGTCCGACGGGCGAGACCTGCTGCATCAGGTCCCGCCGCCCGCCGTACGCGCCGACCGGCAGGCCGCCGCCGATGACCTTGCCGAGCGTCACGAGATCCGGCCGGACGCCGTAGCGCTGGGCCGCGCCGCTGCGCGCAACGCGAAAACCCGTCATCACTTCATCATAGATCAATAGCGCGCCCGTGCGGTCGGCGACGCCGCGAAGGCCCTCGAGGAACCCGTCGGCAGGCGGAACGACACCCATGTTGCCGGCCACCGGCTCGACGAGGATCGCCGCGAGGCGACCGCGGTTCTCCCGGCCGACTCGCTCGACGGCCTCAAGATCGTTGTACGGCGCGAGCAGCGTGTGCTGAGTCACCTCCGGCGGGACGCCGGGGCTGGAGGGCACTCCGAACGTCATCGCGCCCGAACCCGCCTGCACCAGGAGCGCATCCACATGGCCGTGGTAACAGCCCTCGAACTTGAGGATGGCCGGCCGGCCGGTGGCGGCCCGCGCGAGGCGCACGGCGCTCATCGTCGCCTCGGTGCCGGAGTTGACGAAACGGACCTGCTCGACGGCGGGCATCGCCTCGCGGATGCGTTCCGCCAGTTCGATTTCCCGCACCGTGGGCGCGCCGAACGAGGAACCGCTTTCAAGCGCCTGCCGGACCGCCTCGACCACCTTCGGATGGGCGTGGCCGAGGATGAGGGGGCCCCAACTTAAGACGTAATCGAGGAACTCGTTGCCGTCGAGGTCCCAGATTCGGGCCCCGGCGCCGCGGGCGATGAAAAGGGGCTTTCCGCCGACGGCCCCGAAGGCGCGGACGGGGCTGGAGACGCCGCCGGGCATCAAGGCCTCGGCCCGGCGAAAGGCCTCGTCGGAGCGCCCCCTCGTCAGGTTCCCCTGCTTTGCCGACATGCGTATCCCCGCAGAAGCGATAAATACCCCTGTACGTGTTTAGCGTGTGTCTTTGTTGTCACCCCGAGCCGCCCCGAAGGGGCGCGTCGAGGGGTCTCGCCGTGGCCGTTGTCTTGGGCGACCCAACGGCAAAGGCCAAGGCGAGATTCCTCGACTCGCTGCGCTCGCTCGGAATGACAACGCTAAACACGTACATACCCCTGGGGTATTTATCAGAATCCCGTCCAGAGGTACATGACCTTGGGCGAGGCGAGGGAGGCCAGTTTCTCGGGCGCGAGGTCGAGCGCCCGGCCGGCCTTCACGCCCAGGCCGAAGATCCGGCCGAGACTGAACGGTTCGACGTACTCGATGACGCGGGCGTCCTCGATGCCGGCGGCTTCCATGGCGACCTCGACCGCCCGGTCGAAGTAGTCCACCTCGTCCACGAGGCCGGCCTGGAGCGCCTCGGGCGCGAGGAAGACGCGTCCCGTCGCCAGTTTGAGGACGTCGTTGCGGTTCATCGCCCTACCCTCCGCGACGACGTTCACGAACCGCTCGTAGCCGGGCTCGAGAAGGCTCTTCATGAGGTACTCGCGCTGCTCGTCCGCGAGGCCGGCCGCGCCGAACATGTTGGGCCAGTCCTTCTTGTCGCCCATCTTCAGCGTGACGGGGGTGATGCCGAGTTTGTCCTGCATCAGGCCCTGAAGGAAGAACAGTTGGGCGATGACGCCGATCGAGCCGGTGATCGTCGTCGGCTGGGCGATGATGCGGTCGGCTGCACACGCGACGTAGTATCCGCCGGAGGCGGCCACGGAGTCCATGGCGGCGATGATAGGTTTGTCGGGGTCGGCGAGATAAGTCGTCAGGTCGTGATAAATCATGTCGCTGGCCGTCAGGCCTCCTCCGGGCGAGTTGATCCGAAGGATGACAGCCTTGACGCGCGGGTCGGCGGCGGCGCGCTCGATCTGCTTGGCGAGCAACTCGGCCGTCGTCTCGTCGATGACGCCCTCGATGCGCAGGACGGCGATCTTGCGGGAGGCGGGGCCTTTCTGGACGACCCGTTCGATGAGCGCCTCTTCCGTGACACCGCCCGTCAGCGAGGCCGAGAACCCCGCCGCCAGACCGATCACCATCAGAAGCAGCACGCCGTTCGTCACGACCGAGAGCGCCAGCAGAATCGTCGCGATGACCGCCCACGCGCCGCCGCGACGCCTCGGGGCCGGTTGAGAATCCATCAGCCCGGCCGGGCCCGCCGCTGACGGGTTCCCGGGGAAAGGCGACTGGGACCCGCCCGGCCGCCATCCATCCATGCCGTCCGTCATGACAATTCCTCCTTTGACACCGTGAGGGGAGATTGTACGGCGATTCGCGGCACGGCGTCAACGCCAAAGGGGGGCCACGCCGGGTGCGCCAAGATTTTCTGGCATTTGCCGAGGCCGCGATACCTGCCTGGTGTGGCACGGCCGGTCTTGCCCGGCCGTGCGCATGCGGCTAGGGGGAAGCACTGGCGGGTCCCGGCGCGCCGGGACCAGTGCCACCCAACTCTTCCCTTGTACGTCCCCTGCGAGGCCGCCGCGGACCGTGCCAGAAAATCTTGCCACACCCGCCGGGCCGGTTCCCCCCTCCAAGCGACTTGACCGGGCGGCGGATTCTCAACTACCATAGGTGGAAAGGAAGGTTGACCGCATGGCGAAACGTCTGACGAAACGCGAGCGCCTGAGCCGCTCGATCGCCGGCCGGCCTGTGGACCGGCTTCCGGTCGCGCTCTGGCGTCACTTTTTCGTCGAGGAGACCTCGCGCGCGGGGCTCGTCGAGGCGATGGTCCGGTGGCAGGAAACGTACGACTGGGACTTCCTGAAGATCAACCCGCGCGCGTGCTACCACGTCCAGGACTGGGGCAACCAGTACGAGTTTTCCGGCAGCGAACACGTGAAGCCGACGCTCGTGCGGAACACGGTCCACACGGCGGACGATTTTCGGCACCTGGACCTCCTGGACGCAACGGGCGGGGGCGAGGGGCTCGCGGCGCCGGTCTTGGCGGACCACCTCGGGGCCGTCGGCGACCTGCGGAAGGCGCTCGGGACGGACGTGCCGATGCTGATGACGATCTTCACGCCGATGAGCATCGCGGCGGACCTGGCGGGCGGGCCGCAGGACCTGGCGGGCCTGGTGCGCGAGGATGCGACGATGGTCCACGTCGGCCTTCGGACCATCACGGACACGTTCGCGCGGTTCGCCCGGCAATGCATCCAGGCGGGAGCGGACGGCATCTTCCTGGCGACGACCCACTCGGCGACCACGACGAACTTCACGCCCGAAGAGTACGAGGAGTTCGGCCGGCCGTACGACCTGGAGATCCTGGACGCGGCCGAGGGCGCGACGCTCAACCTCCTGCACGTCTGCAAGTCGCACGCGATGGTGCGGCTCCTGGCGGACTATCCTGCGGCGATGCTCAACTGGGACATGCGCGACCCGACGAACCCGCGGATGAGCGCGGTCGCGCCGCTCGCCGCGGACAAGGCCCTCGTCGGCGGGCTGGACCGATTCCTCTTTCCCCGGAAAGGCGCGTGCGGGACGCTGCTCGCGCAAATCGAGGAGACGCGCCGCGAGATGGGCGACCGGCCGTTCGTCGTCGGCTCGACGTGCACCATCGAGACAACGAGCGACCCGGAGGTCGTGATGGCCGTCCGCGAAGCGGTCGAAAAGTAGGCCGGCGACGGAGAAGGCCCATGGCGGAAGCCGCCGAAAAAACAAGCGACGCAAAACCCGAAGAGCCGATCCGCGACATCCTCATCGTCGGGGCAGGCATCGCCGGGCTCTCGGCCGCCATCTACACGACGCGCGAACGCCTCGCGACGCTCGTCCTGGAAAAACTGTATCCCGGCGGGCAGATTCTGACCACGGCCCGGGTGGAGAACTATCCGGGGTTCCCCGATCCCATCGGCGGGATGGAACTGGCCGACCGCCTGAGCCGACAGGCCCAGCGCTTCGGGGCCGAGATCGTCACGAGCGCGGCCGTTGACCGCCTCGTCCCGTGCCGCCAGGACGGCTGCACGTTCACCGACGTCCATGTCGGCGAGACTCGCCGCCGCGGACGCGCGGTCATTCTTTGCGTCGGCTCGGAGTACCGGAAACTCGGTTGCCCGGGCGAGAAGGAACTGACGGGCTACGGCGTCAGTTACTGCGGGACGTGCGACGCCCCCTTCTACGAGGGCAAACACGTCGTCGTCGTGGGGGGCGGCAACACGGCCCTGGACGAGGGGCTCCATCTCCTCAAGTTCGTCCGGCACCTCACCTACGTCGTTCTCGATCCGGAGTTCCGGGGCGAGAAGATCCTCCAGGAAGAACTCGCCAACCACCAGGACAAGGTCACGACCCACTTCGAGAGCACCGTGACGGAAATCTTCGGCGAGAAGAAAGTGACCGGCGTCCGTGTAAAGAACGTCAAGACGGGCGAGGAAACCGAGGTCGCCTGCGACGGCGTGTTCGTCTTCATCGGATTGGCGCCGCAGACGGCGTTCCTCAAGGGGACGCTGGACCTCGACGAGCAGGGCTTCATCCGGACGGACGCCTGTACGCTGCAGACGAGCCTGCCGGGCGTCTGGGCCGCCGGCGACGTCCGGACGGGGTCCCTGAAGCAGGCCGCCACCGCCGCCGGCGAAGGCGTCGTCGCGGCGCTGGGCGCCAAGGAATACCTGAAGCGCCGGCACGGAGTCCGCGCGCGGACCTGAAGGGGGTCGGCATCAACCGCTTGCAATGCGCCCGCGCCCGGCCATAATAGATTCGGCACAGATGCCGGAGGCCGATTCATGGTTGACGAACAGACGATCGCCCGTGCCGTGGACGTCCTGCGCCGTGCCGCAAGGCCGCAGCGGATCATCCTGTTCGGCTCCTACGCTCGGGGCCGACCGACCGACCAAAGCGACGTGGACTTCCTGGTGGTGGAGGACGATGTGCCGGACGTCGCCGGAGAAATGGTCCGTCTGAGGCGGCTTTTGAGCCCGATGCGCATTCCCGTGGACGTCCTCGTGGTCAGCCGGGAACAGTTCGACGAGTGGTCGGACACGCCCGGCAACGTGCTCCACGAGGCCGCCGCCGAGGGCAAGGTGATCTATGAAGCGGCATGATCAGGCCACCCTGTTTCTCGCCAAGGCCGCCAAGGATGAGGCGCTGGTGGACGAGGTGCTCGGTTCCGAGCGCGTCGCGGACGAGATCGTGGGCTTTCACCTTCAGCAGGCGGCGGAGAAACTGCTGAAAGGTGTCCTGTCGGCCTACGGTGTTTCCTTCCGCCGCACGCATGACCTGCGCGAGTTAATGGATGCCGCGACCGACACCCGCCTCGGCCTGCCCGATGACCTCGCCGACTTGGACACGCTGACACCCTATGCGACCCTGATGCGGTACGAGGGCATTGTGGCCGAGCCACGGCTGGACCGCGCAGCAGCCCGCCAGATGATCCGCCGGCTGCACCTCTGGGCCGAGGCCAAGGTCCGCTCGGCACCGGCCAGCCCTTGAGGCGCCCGACGGCCTCTCTCCGTTCCGAACCTAAGGGGTTCCTCAAGCGCCAGCACGGAGTCCGCGCGCGGACCTGAAGGGGTGGCGGCCGGTTTCATGCCCGCCAGGGTGTGGCCGTTTTTCGTGGCAGGGTGTTGGCGCCGTGTCGTTATGAGGCGGCTTTAGCCGCCTTTGCGCCGCGGGCTCGTCCGCCGTAGTCCCGGCACGCCGGGACGAAGGCGGAAGCGGCGAGTAGACCGGGGCCTTTAGCCCCGGTTCGCAAGAACGCCAAGACAGCCCCTGATGTTTTTTCTTTTCCCCCTCCGCCCCGCTTTCAGCGGGGCGGAGGGGGGGAAAGAAAAGCCGTACGCGAGGACCGCGCCTCATCAACCCCGCCATAAAATGGCGGGGCTATACCCCGCTGGCGCGGGGCAAAGGCCCATGAATGGGCCTAACAGCCACTGCCAGGATCCGCGGCCACACCCCCCCTCGCTTTGTGAGGCAAAGGGCTTGCATCGCCCGGCTTTCGGGGTATAATGCCCCCTTCGCGGTTGGTGACTCGGACGCCTTGGCGAGGGTTGGACGATGAAAGAGGACATTCATCCGAAGTACGTGGAATGCAAGGTGACGTGCGGCTGCGGCCATAGTTTCGTCACGCGGGCCACGGTGGCGCAACTCGCGGTCGAAGTCTGCTCGAACTGCCACCCCTTCTACACGGGCCAGCAGCGGTTCGTGGACACGGCCGGCCGGGTCGAAAAGTTCCAGAAGAAGTACCGGTGGGACGCGCGGCAGGTGGTCAGTGCGGCCGAGGCCCAGGCGGAGGCCCAACGCAAGAAGAAGGCGTCCGCTCGCAAACCGCCGATGCCCGCGAAGCCGAAGGCCAAGAAGCCGAAGCCCCCCGCGGGCGACGAACCGGCTGCGCCCGGCAAGAAGCCTGCCGCCAAGGCCGCCGCCCCGGCCCCCCGGAAAAAGGAACCTGCGGCGCCGGCGGCGAAGAAAGAATCGGCGGCGCCGCCCCCCGCGCCCGCGCCTGCGGCCGAGGCGCCGAAACCGGCCCCGGCGGACGCGCCGAAGACGGAGCCGACGCCCCCCGCGGGCGACGAACCGGCTGCGCCGCGGCCGAGGCGCCGAAACCGGCCCCGGCGGACGCGCCGAAGACGGAGCCCAAGCCTGCCGCACCGCAGGGGGACACCTGAGCGCCGCAATGGAAAAGCAAACCGGCCGGTCCCGGCGCGCCGGGGTCGGCCGGTTTCGTTTCTGCAGCCCCCGCCGACCGGGTTTGAGATTGAAAGACCGCCTCGCGGAGCGTAAACTTCGACCTCTGCGGACGAAACGGAGAACGCCGTCGTGCCGAATATCGCCGTCCTGGGTTCCACGGGTTCGATCGGGCGGATGGCGCTCGAGGTGGCCGCCTCGCTCGGGCCGCAGTTCCGGGTCGTCTCGCTCGCGGCGGCCTCGAGCGCCCGGCGCCTGGCCGAGCAGGCGGCCGAGACCGGGGCCGCGTGCGTGGCCGTCGGCGACGACGAAGCCGCCCGCGCCCTCGCCGACGCGCTCCCCAAAGGCGTGAACCCCGAAATCCTCGTCGGTCCCGGCGCGCTCGCCGAACTGGCCGCACGCGACGACGTGGACATCGTCCTCCTGGCGGTGGTCGGCGGGGCGGGATTGCCGGCGGCGCTGGCGGCGGTGCGGGCGGGCAAACGCCTCGCCCTCGCGAACAAAGAAAGCCTCGTCATGGCCGGCCGGCTCATCCTGGCCGAGGCGGCGCGCTCGGGCGCCGAAGTCATTCCCGTGGACAGCGAGCACTCGGCCGTTTTCCAGGCGATGGCCTCCGGCCGGCGCGAGGAGGTGCGGCGCGTCATCCTGACGGCGAGCGGCGGGCCGTTCTACCGCCGGCCGGCCGGCGAGTTGGCCCGCGTCACGCCCGCCGACGCCCTCGCCCATCCGACCTGGTCCATGGGGCCGAAGATCACGGTCGATTCCGCGACGCTCGTCAACAAGGCCCTCGAGGTGATCGAGGCGCATCACCTCTTTGACCTGGAGGCGGACGAGATCGGCGTCCTGATTCACCCCGAGTCCACCGTCCACGCGCTGGTGGAGTTCGTGGACGGTTCCGTCATCGCCCAACTGGGGCCGCCCGACATGCGGATGCCGATTCAGTACGCCCTGACGTATCCGGAGCGGCGGAGCGCGCCGTGGGATCGGCTGGACCTGGCGGCCCTCGGCCGGCTGCACTTCGAGGAACCGGATTTCGAGAAGTTCCCCGCCCTTCGGTTGGGGTTCGAGGTGGTCCGGCGCGGCGGGACGCTCGGAGCGGCCCTTTCGGGGGCCGACGAGGTGGCCGTCCAGGCCTTCCTCGCCGGCCGAATCCGTTTCAACGACATCGTGCCGCTCCTGGAGCGCGTTCTGGCGGCACTTCCGTGGAAGTCCGAGCCGGATTTGGACGATATCCTAGCGACCGATGCCCGGTCCAGAGAGGAAGCGACCCGTTGCCTACCATCCTGTACCTCGTCGAAATAGCCGTTGCCGTCGGCCTCCTGATCCTCGTGCACGAACTGGGCCACTTTCTGACGGCCAAGTGGTTCGGCGTGCGCGTCCGCAAGTTCGCCATCGGCATGGGGCCGGTGCTCGTCAAGTGGCAGCGCGGCGACACGGAATACTCGCTGCGCTCGATTCCCGTCGGCGGGTTCGTCGACCTCGCCGGCGAGCATCCCGAGGCCGAGGGCGCCGACGACCCCAAGGCCCTCTGGCGCCGGCCGGCGTGGCAGCGGATCGTCGTCTTCTCGGCGGGTGTCGTGATGAACGCGCTGCTGGCGATCGTCCTTTTTTCGGCGGCGTTTCTCATCGGCGTCAACGTCATCGCCCCCGTCGCGGGTGAGATCCTGCCGGGGTCGCCTGCCGAGAAGGCGGGCATCCGCGCGGGCGACCGGATCTTGGCCCTCGGCGTCGCGGGCCAAGAGCCCACCCCGATCCAGGCCTTCGACGACCTCATGTACGCCGTGACTCTCGAAAACGCGGGAACGGTATTCACCATCGAGGTCGAGCGGCCCGCGGCCGAGGGCGCCGAGCCCGTCCGAAAAACCTTCCTCGTCAAGAGTTTCCGCCCCGAGGGATCGCTCGGGCCGATGTTCGGCATCAACGTCCCGCAGGACACCGTCCTCGCGAAGATGCTCACCACCTCGCCCGCTTACCAGGCGGGCCTCGAGGTCGGCGACCGCATCCTGGCGGTGGACGGCAAGCCCGTCGCCCAGTTGTACCAGGCGGTCGAGGCCCTCGAGCAGGCGCCCGCCGGCCCTGTCGTCCTCACGATCGAGCGCAAAGGGCGGAACCAGGACCTTCGCATCGACCCCGCCCAGTTGAAGGAATACCGCTACGGCCTCGCGCCGCCGACCGGCGTCGAGAAAGTCCTGCCCGACAGCCCGGCCGAGAAGGCGGGCATCCGCAAGGGCGACCGCATCGTCCAGGCGGGCGAAGTCCGCTGGCCCACGCCGAGCCAAATCAGCGAAGTCGTCCAGGCCGCCGGCGCCGGTCCCGGCGCGCCGGGAGTGGACCTCGTGCTCGCTCGCGGCGGCGAGCGCGTCGAAGTAACCTGCCGGGTCGCCATGATGGACGCCGAGGACGGCCAAAAGCCGATGATCGGCCTCGCCATGGCCGGCGCCGTCGGCGACCCCGTCCAGATCGGCCAGGTGGAAGCGGGCGGCGCGGCGGAACGCGCGGGCCTTCGCCCCGGCGACATCATCCTCTCGGTCGGCCCGGACGGGAAAATGCCCGGCGACTGGAACGAGACCATCGCGGAATCCCGGCGCGCCGGGACGGAGCCCGGAGCGCCGGTGGCCGTCACCGTCGAACGCGGAAGCCAGGTCGTCGAAACCACGCTCACGCCCGACGCCGTCCCGTACGAGCGGTTCACGCTGGAAGGCATCGCCGCCAAGCCCGTGTACGTCGCCCTGCCGCGGATTTACAATCCCCTGGCGGCCGCGGGCGAAGGCCTGAAGCGGACGCGCCTCTGGTTCCGACGCATCTACACCAGCCTCGCCCAGATGGTCAGGGGCCAGATCAGCACGCAGACGGTCGGCGGGCCGGTGCTCATTGTCCAGGCGTCACTCGCGATTGCCGAGCAGGGCCTCGGCACACTGATGGCTTTCTGGGGAATGCTGGGCGTCTCGCTTGCGGTCCTGAACTTTCTGCCGCTCCCGCCTTTCGACGGCGGGCACGTCCTCTTCGCCATCATCGCGAAGATCAAGGGCAGCCACGTCTCGCTCAAGGTCCAAACCGCTTTCTGGACGGCCGGGTGGGTGATGGTCGGCCTGCTCATCCTGCTCGTCATGTGGCAGGACATCAGCCGGCTGATGTAGCGCCGCCGGCGAGTGATTCCAGGCGTTCTTTCGCGGCCGCCGAATCTCCCGTCGCCAGCGCGTCGCGCGCCCGTTCAATCACCGCGGCCTGAGCGGCGGTGAACGGCACGGCCTCGCCCGCCGCGGCGGGCGGCCTCCAACCCAGGCGCGCGAGGATCGCGCGTCCCAGCGCGTCCATTCCGTCGCCGTGAAGCGCCGAGACGCGAAGTGCGGTTTGGTTCGCCGCCCCGCTTGCGGGGCGCTGCGAACGGCACGCGCCCAGTGAACTGGGCGGCGAACCAGCGGGCCGGCGAACCAGGCGGGCAGCGAGGTCCGCCTTGTTCCAGGCGGCGACGGCCCGTGCGCCGAGCGCACCAAGCGCCGCCTCGTCCTCGGGCCGCGCGCCTTCCGCCGCATCCAGAAGGTACACGACGACCGCGGCACCGGCGACCTGGCGGCGGGCCCGCGCGACGCCTTCCCGCTCGACGTGTTCCTCCGTCTCCCGCAGGCCCGCCGTATCCACCAGGACGACCGGAAGGCCTTCGATGGCGGCGTCGGCCTCGACGTAGTCGCGCGTCGTGCCGGGCGTCGCGCTCACCAGGACGCGCTCCGCGCCGACGAGGCGATTGACGAGCGTGCTTTTGCCGACGTTCGGCGGTCCGGCGACGGCAACGCGCGGCGGCGAGGCCAGCAGGCGACCGCAAGATTGCCAACGCTCCAGGAGTGCGTCGATTTCCCCGGCGGCCTCGGCCGAGAGGCCGGCCGCGAGAGCCTTCAGGATTTTATCAATCGCGCGGGCGAGCGCGCCGTTGCGTTGGTCCAGGAGGATGCGTCCGGCGAGGGGAGTGCGGGCCTCGCGGAGCATGCGTTCGGCGTCGCGCTCGATGGGCCCCGCGCCTTCGAGCGCGAGGAGGCGGTCCGGGTCCACCCTTTCGAGGCCTAGACCTGCGAGGCGTCGGCAGACGGCCTCGACCGCCGCCGGTCCGCCGTGGCAGTTCACCTCGAAGACCGTCTCCGCCGCGCGGTACAGGATGATTTCGTCGAGGGGCCGGCCGCCGGCGTCCACGAAGTGGCCGTAGGCCAACCGGCCGACGTCGGGCATCATCGGCCGCGAGGACGGGGGC
>JAPLMM010000262.1 GCA_026387035.1 Planctomycetota bacterium | reverse complement strand
GGTGTCCATGGCGGCGGAGACGATGGGAATGTTGATGCGGATTTCGCGCGTCAGTTGCGTAGAGGTGTCGACGTCGCGAGGCACGACGTCGCTGAGAGCGGGCACGAGCAGGCAATCGTCGAACGTGATGCCGTCACCGCAAATCCGGTCCTTGAAAGCCATGGCGTCCCACCCCCTTTTCTAAACGTCATTTCAACGCAGAGAGCGCAGAGACCGCAGAGAAAAAACTGTCCGGTTAAGAGCGCCTAACAAAATGATCATGGCCGGGTGGCACGGGCGGCTTGCCCGCCCGTGCACTGGCGGAAAAGCCGCCAGTGCCACCCATTTTGTTAGAGGTTCTAAATACATTGCTGTTTTCCGTTCCCCTGTCTGCCGAGGATCGCCCGAGCCTTGCGGCAGATGGCGTCGCAATCGAGGCCGATGTGCCGCAGAACGTCGTCCGCCGTCTTCGCTGACTTCGGCATGCGCTCGGCGGTCATGGTCACGGTGCGCAGGCCGCGGACCTGACCGGCTGCTGCCGCCACCGCGGCGCCGAGCCCACCCGCATAATTGTCTTCGACGACCAGCAGCGTCGAGCCGTCGCCCGCCCCGATCGCGTTGAGGAAGCCGTCGGCGAGCGGCAGGCTGTAGGCGTCCACCACGCCGCACGCGATTCCCCCGCCTTGGAGGGTCTTCGCCGCCCGCAGCGCCTCGTGGACCATGTAGCCCCACGCCACGATCGTCAGGTCCTTGCCTTTGGCGAGGACTTTCTGGCCGACCAGGTCGAACTTCTCCTCGGGCTTGTAGAGGAACGGCGTGTCGGGGCGAAGGGTCCGCAGGTAGGCGAGCCCCTCGTAATTGGCCATGAGGACGGTCAGTTTGTAGGCGCTGACGGCGTCGGACGGATTGAGGACGACGCAGCCGGGCTTGCCCTTGGGCGTCTTAACGCTCGCGAGGGCGCCGAAGAAAGCAACGTCCACGAGGCCCATCTGGCTGGGACCGTCGGCGCCGAGGCTGACGCCCGAGTGGCTGCCCACGAGTTTCACGTTCGCGCAGGTGTTTGCGGCCATTTCGATCTGGTCATAGGCGCGGACGAGGAACTTGGCGAAACTCGAGGCAAAGGGGATCTTGCCCCCGGCCGCCAAACCCACCGACACGCTAGCCATGTTCTGCTCGGCGATGCGGCACTCAAAGAAGCGGTTGGGGAACTCTTTACCGAGGAACTCCGAAAACGTCGAGTTGGAGACGTCGCCGTCCAGCGCGACGATGCGTGGCGAAGCGCGTCCGAGTTCGCGCAGCACCAGGCCGTAGGCGTGCCGGGTGGCCAGTTTGCCTTTCTTCACGTTGGCCTGGAGTTTCATGCCCTCGGTCAGGGCGACGAAATCGGGGTCGGCCATCGGGATGGGCTTGCGGTCCTGCCGCGGGATCTCGCCCTTGGGCATCGGCGGGCACAACTCGAAGGCGGGCTTCTTCTTCGGCAGGCGGAGTTCCTCGAGGGCCTTCGCGACGTCCTCAACGGAGAGCGGCTTGCCGTGGTAACCCACCTGCTGGAGTTCGCGGACGCCCCAGCCCTTGGTCGTCTTGGCGATGACGACGACGGACTTGCCCTTTGGCCCCTTGGCCGAGAGCGCCTTGCGGATGGCCACCGGATCGTGGCCGTTGATCGTAATCGGATGCAGGCCGTAGGCCGCCACTTTCTTGGCCAGCGTGCGGGCGCTCTGCTGTGGGCTGACGTAATCGCTCTGGCCCATGCCGTTCGAGTTGATGACGACGCGGACGTTCGTGAGGCGATAGTCGGCGATGAAGTCGAGGGCTTCCCAGATTTGTCCTTCGCGGACCTCGCCGTCGCCGCAGAGGACGTAAATGGTTTTGTCGATCTTGTCGAGTCGAGCGGCCAAGGCAAGGCCGGCGGCCACGCTGACGCCCTGCCCCAGCGATCCGGTGGCAGCGTCGAAGAAGGGAAAACCGACGGCCGGGTTCGGGTGCCCGTCCAGAATGCTGCTCTGCTCCCGAAGCGTCCAGAGATCGTCGATGGCGAGTTTGCGCCCCTTCTTCGGGTCGGTCCCGACAACGCCACCCAGGTCCGCATAGGCCGCGTAAACGATCGGGACGGCATGCCCCTCGGAAAGGACGAGGCGGTCGTTCAGGGGATTCCAGGGGTTCGCGACGTCGTGGCGCATCTGGTGATACATCAGGACCACGGTGATGTGGGCCAGGCTGAGGGCCGAACTCGGATGGCCGGAACCCGCCTCGGCAGTCATTCGGATCACATGGCGGCTCAGTTCGATGGCCTTGTACCTGACGGCATCGGCAAAACTCATCCCCGTCTCCTTGCGAGAAGCCGCTGCAAGTCCGCGTGAAAAAACATGGGGCAAACCCCGGCGTTCGCGGAGGTTTGCCCAAACCGTTCCCATTCATCCGCCGGTAGGGCTATTTACCGCACTGGCCACCCCCAGGTCAACAGAATTTTGGACGGCCCCAACCGGCAGGGCTCACTTGGAGGCCCCCTCGCCCTCCTCCGTGCCACCTCCGAGCACCTTCAAGCGGTTGCGGGCCTCCTCGCGGCTGGGGTCCTCCGGATAATCCTCGACGGCCGTCTCGAGCAGCCGCCGAGCCTGATCCCGAGACCCAAGGGCGACCTGGCATTCGGCCGCCTCCATCAGCAGCCGCACGGCATACGGGCTGGTGGGGTTGGCGGCCAGGAGGTCGAGGGCTTCGCGGAGCGCCTCGTCGCGGTCGCCCTTTGCCACCAGCGCGCGGACCCTCAGCAACGACCAATGGCCCTCCAGTTTCCCGAGCGGAAATTCCCAGGCCCACTCGTCGAGGAACTGGAAGGCCCATTCCCACTCGCGCTCGCGCGTGTACTCCTCGACGTAGCGGGCGAGCGTGCCGACGCGGACGGCCACCTGGGCGGGCGTGTAAACCTTGATTTGAATATCGACGGCGGCCTCGTAGGCCCGGCGGGCCTCATCGGTCTTGCCCCGGTGGCGCCAGACGTCGCCCATGCCGATGTGGGCCCGCCGAAGGACCTCGTCGCCCGCGACGGCCGCGTAGGTCTTCAGCACCCGCTGGTACTGGCCTTCGGCCTGGTCGTACTCGTAGAGGTTTCTGAGGAGCGTCTCGGCGGTCTCGAGCGCGAGCCTCGCTTTCTGAGCGGGCGTCTTCGTGCGCCCTTCCATCCGGCGATAGATCCCGACGGCCTCTTTGGCGCCCCCGGATTCGCGAAGATATTTCCCGAGCAGGAGGCTGACGGAGTACCCATCCGCCTCCGAGGCGCCCTCGCGCTCGACGGCGAAGGCCCTCGCCGCGGCGACGAGCGCATCGCTCCTCTTCTGGTAATCGAAAAGTTGCACCGCCAGGAACAGGTTCGCCGGATCGAGCGTCTGAAAATCGTATCGCGCGACGGCCTCGCCATACCCCTTGACGGGGTCGAGCGCGCGCTCCGCTTGTTTCCACCAGTTCCGTTCCACGCGGACCTTCGTCCGGAACGTGTGGGCCAAGGCGCTTCGGCTCGCCTTCAGCGTGACCGTGTAGTCTCCGGGGGCAAGGTAGATGTGAACGGGCTCCGCCGCCTGGCTCGTCTGGCCGTCGCCGAAATCCCAATCGAACCGACCGCCCTGACGCAGGCTGATCCCCCTGGAAAGGTTCTTGAACTGGATACGGACGGCATAGTGGTCCGGCCACCAGGATTCGCCGGCGTGCTCGACGAAGAAGTCGGCCACGATCCGCTCGTTCTGAATGTCCGTCTCCACGAGAGTCGCATGGGCGACGGGAAGGAACGCATTGGGCGGAATGGGCACAAAACGGTCCGTCTCGGGCACGCGCCACGCCGCCACCGCCATCATCGCCCCGCCGCCGTTCACATGCCAGTAATCCAGCCGGTGAACCCCTTGGGTAAGGGTACATTTGGCGGCATGGCGGGCGTCCCAGAGGGGTCCGTGCTCGCCCGGCCAGGAGACGACTTCTTTGCCGTCTATCAGAAGCCAGGAGGCCTCGTCGCTGGACGTGGCCACGTCGTACGTCCCGGCCTCTGGCGCCACTATCCACCCCGTGTAACGGTAGATCCTTGGGGCTTCACTCTCGCCAAAGGGGTTAAAGCCGAAATTGATGTGGCTCACGAAAGCGGCGCCGGCCAGTTTTGCCTTTTCCCAAATCTTCTGCACCGCGCCGAGACGGTCCATGGGCCCGCCGGGCCACTGGCGAGCCTCCAGCAGGACGCCGCGCTCGGGCTCCCACGTTTCGGTCGGCGGTCCCGCCTCCGGGTTGCCGTAGTAGATGTAGTAACGCTCGGTGCCCGGCGTGGCGGCAAACGCGATGCGCACCAGGTCGCCCGGGCCGACCGCGAGCACACGATGGGGAACGAGTCGGCGGCCCTCGGCGGCGACGCGAAGGTCGCTGCCGTCCGCCTTCATCATGCCGCCGCTGTAGAAGATGCAAACGGCCACCTCCGCTCCCGGATAGGAGGACGGTTCGACCTTGGCGTCGACGACGCGGCGGACTTTCCATCCCGGCCCCAGCCAGGGGGCCACGTCGGCGTCCGCGGCGGCGGCCAAGCCCGCCACCGCCAGGGCGCCGAGACACATCGCGCCAAGCCGACGCCGGCACCTCTCCACGCCATCCTCCGCTTCCACGGCCCGGCCGGTCGAATCCACCCATGCGACAGGAACCAACCGGCCCGGCAAAGCCGACCAGCGGCCGCCGGGCCGGGACCATTCACCCCGATTCGCCCACGCCGATTCAGCCCTTGGGAGCACCCTCGGCCGGAGTCTTGGGCGGTGCGCCTTCCGCCGGCTTCTTGGACACCCTGTAGGCGTCGTTCAGGATCTTGAGAACCTCGTCCGTCACGTCGGTCACGTTGCCGGGGAACAGCAAGGCCGTCGCTACAATGTGCTGTTTCAGGTCCGCGAGGTTCCGGACCTGTTCCACGTCAATCTGGCCGGGGGTCAGAAACGCCTTTGCGAACACCAAGTCCAGCCCCTTTCCCTTGGCGATGCGGCTGACGACCTTTTGAATGTCGCGGTAGATGTCCAGCAGCATGTCGCGCCGCTTGCGGACCATCTTGGCCTGTTCGACGGCCAGCCAGGTTCGCAGTTCAACCTCGGCCTCAAACGCCTTGTCGTCCAGCCGACGCCATTCCTCGCTGTCCTTATTGAACCCGTCGCGCTGGAGACGGATTTCCTCAACCTTTTTGATTTTCGGCTCGGCGGCAGCCTTCATGTTGGCCTCTTCCACCTTGGCGTCGGCTTCAGCATCCTTGGTGCGCTCGTAGTTGTCCACCAGCGTCACGATGTCCACCTGGCCGACCTTGATCTCGGCCCGTGCGGGCGCCGCGAGCAACGCCACGAGCACGACCCCCAGCCCCACGCTTCCAATCCTCCAGACCCGATTCATAAAATGCTCCTTTCCTTTTGGCTGCCTGTTTTTCCCGTGTCCTCGCCCGGAGAGCCGGGCCGCCTACTCCCACCTGGGCCGGTTCACCCGGCCGCTCTAGAAAGCCGTCCCGATCGTGAACGAGAAGAACTGCGTCTCATCGTCGGTGTCCTTGGCGATCGGAAGGGCGAAGTCAAACGCGAACGGAACCGGCCCGAAGAATGGGACGGTGAAACGGATGCCGAACCCGACCGAGGCGCGCAACGTCTTCAACTCGATCTTCTTCTCGACGGTGCCGGTGTCGAGAAAGAAGACGCCTGTCAGGTTCTTTTCAAACAGCGGGAACGAATACTCCGTGGACGCGAGGGCCAGGAAGTCGCCGCCGATCGCCGTGTCGCGCTCGCGCGGGCCCGCGCCGCGGAACTCGAAGCCGCGGATGCTCCCCTGGCCGCCCGCGTAGAACCGCTCGAAGATCGGCGCGTCGCCCCCGATAAAGCCCAGGTGGCCGCGCACCGACAGCACGCTCCGCCGGTCCAGGACGTCGCGCGTGACCGTCCAGTAGCGCCGGGCGTCCACGTCGAACTTCGTGAACGTGTAGTCGCCTCCGAGAGCGCCCGCCTGCTCGACCGACCCCCGGAGCCGATACCCCTCCGTCGGGAAGAAGATGCTGTCGGTCGTGTCCTTCAGGAGCCCCACCTCGGCGCTGGTGAGGGAACTGGCGCCTTCGACGTCCAGGAGGTCCTTCGGCGCATCGGCATCCACGTTGCGGATGTCGATGCCCTCGACGCGAAGGTTCAGGAAGGCCTGAAGGTCCTCGCGGATCTCCTTTCCGAAGCCGATGTTGCCGCCGATGCGGCGCTCGTCGTAGGAGTCGCGCTTGCGCTCGAAGAAGAAACCGCTCAGCGAGAGGCTGTAATCGGAGTCCGCCAGGTGCGGCTCGCGGAAATCGACGCGATAGCGCTGGAGTTCCGTGCCGGGCTCGAGCACGATCTGGAACAGTTGGCCCGCGCCGCGGAACGCCTCGCCGCGCCAGAACTCCTCGTTGGACTCGGGCCAGTCGGTGATGTCGAAGTTGCGCTGAACGAACGAGATGTTGCCCACGACGCCGCTGTTGCTGCTGATGCCGGCTCCGAAGATCAGGTTCCCCGTCTCGGTCTCATCGACGCGCACCAGAATGTCCCGCACGTTCGGATCTTCGGTCGGAAGCGTGCCGATCTGGACCGAACCGGGGGCGAACAGGCCGCTCCCCTCGAGCCGCTTGCGCGCCTTCTCAATCAACTTCGTATTGACCGGCTCCTCGGGATAAAACCGCAGGTTCCGACGGATCGCCTTGTCTTGCGTGAAGCGATTACCCTCAATCCGGATCTCGCCGATCCGCACCGCCTGCTTCTCCTCCACCTTGAAGGTCATGTCCACAAGGCCGGGCTCCTCGGCAAAATCGACCACCGGCCGGACGACCGCCTCGATGTACCCCACCTCGCCGTACGTCTCACGGATGATCCGGACCGACTCGCGAACCTTGTCGGCCGTGTACGCTTCGCCGGGCGCCAGGTCCGCTTCCTGTTCCATCTGTTTCTGAAGGAGCGACCGGCTGAACCGCTCGACGCCCGCCATCGCCAACGAACGGATTCGGTACCGCGGCCCTTCCTCAATGACGATGCGGATCGTGAGGTTCGTGCGCGAGGCGTTGAACTGGAGTTCCCGCTGAACGCGAACGTCGAGAAAGCCCTGCTCGATGTAGTAGTTCCGGACGGCGATCACGTCGCGCGCGACCTGGTCCTCGTCGTAAACGCCTGCCACAAGGATCGGGAACCACGTGCGCGTCTCCATCCGCTTCCCGAGTTCGTCCGCCGGAATGGACGGGTTGCCGACGAACGTGATCTTGCGGACGCGGACGCGCGGCCCCTCGGCCACGGTGAAGCGCGCCACCTGACGATCCGCCAGGAGATCCTCGTCCAGCGTCACGCCGACAAAATAGTAACCGGCCTCCCGGTACTTCTGCTCGATGGCCCGAGCGCCGGTGAAGATCCGGTGCTGATCGATCGGCTCGCCTTCCTTCAGGCCAATCGTTTCGGCCAGATTCTTGTCGGAGAAATGCTCGTTGCCGACAAACTCCAGCCGCGCAAGAACCGGCCTCTCGGTCACCTCCACGACGAGCACCAGGCCGTCCGCCTCCTGCTGGGGCCGGAGAACGACGTTGTCGAACTCCCTCAGGTCGATGATCCGCTTCAGATCCTGGTCCGCGGCTTCCGGGGTGTAGGTGCTGCCCTCGCGCAGGCGCATCTGGCCGAGGATGCGATGGGTGTTAACGCGCTCGTTGCCTTGCACGACGACGCGAACGATCCGCTGGCCGGCCGGCTCCGCTTCGCCCGCCGCTCGCACCGCCGCCGGAACCACACCGACCAGACACAAGGCCGCAAGAAACGATATGACTCGCCGCACGATGCGCCGACTTGTGATCGTTTCACGCCCACTCATGCGCAACCTCAGTCAGCCGGCCCTTTGTCGGCACACGATAAGGATGGCCTCATTCTACCGGCCCGCCCGAAGGCTTTCATTAATAAACCACCGGTGTTCCCAGCCCTCCTCCGATCACCCGGCCTCCGGCGGCTTCATGGGCCGAAGGGCCCAAAGGGGCCACAGCAGCGGGAACAACGTGATCATGGGAACCAGCAGCCCGTGGACGAGCGGGACAGTCAGCGTTTGAGCCGGGTTCCCCAGATTCACCAGGAACCAGAGCAGGCCTGCCACAATCAGAAAGATGTTCTCGAGGACGAAGGCCCGGCGGGCCCACACCCGACCACCGGAATACGCCCATGCCTGATAGATGAAAACCACGAAAATCAGGCCCGTCAGAACATAGGGCGCGACCAACGGTACGGCGGTTTCGTACAACGAGGTGACGATCTTCAGACACGTCCACCAGAAATAGTGTCTGAAGATGAAAAAAAAGTTGCCCGCGATGGCCAGAACATCGACCATCGCGATCAGAAACATCACGCGACGCCAGACCTTCGGGTCACGATGCCACCGCGCCATTGCATTCTCCTAGTTTAACGGCGGCCACGGCGGGCAAACCCCTTCGCCTCGCCGGCTCACTCTTCGGCGAAGGTCGGCCCGACCAGGACGTCGAAATGGTCGAGCGTCGAGCGATCGCCGCTGCTAATCAGGCGGAGCATCTGCTCGCACCGGACGACGGCGCGGCTGATGAACCGCCTGGCGCTGACAGCCTTCGTCTTGGAGTCGCGCGCCATGCCGAGCCACAGGTACGCCAGATACAGGTCCGTCGCCACATCGACAAGCGGCCGGGCCCAGAGGTCGAGGTAGTCCGCCCCCCGCTCGCTCTTCAGTTGCGTAACGGCCTTATCGAGATTCACGCGCATTCGGCGAAGGCGGTCGGCGAGGCCCTTGAAGCCCCTCGGCGGCGGGGACGCGTCCATCTCAGCGAAGCGCTTCTCCGCCGTCCCGCTCGTCACGCCACGCACCGTCGCCAGAACCTGCAACTGGCTCGTCCCTTCGTAGATCGACGTGATCCGCGCGTCGCGATACAGTTGCTCCAGCGGGTAGTCGCGCATGTAGCCCGATCCGCCGAGCACGCTGATGGCCTCGTACGCCACGCGGTTGCACATTTCGCTGAGCCAATACTTCGCCATCGGCGTCAGGAGCGCCGCCAGACGCTTGTACTTCTTCTGTTCCTTGTTCATCTCCTGGCGCCGCTGGGGGTCCTCGCACCGCGCCATGGCCTCTTCGAGGCCATACTCATAGTCGGCCGCCAGCGTCGCCTCGTATAGCAGCGCGCGGCCGGATTCGATGGCGAGTTTCATTTCGGCCAGGAGGTCGGCGACGGCCGGCATCCGCTCGATGGGCCGGCCGAACTGGACGCGCGTCGCCGCGTAGTTCCGGGCCACCCGGAACGCCGCCTCCGCGATGCCCAGGCTCTGGGCCGCGATCCCGATCCGCGCCCCGTTCATCAGGGCCATGACGTACGTCACCAGGCCGCGACGCCGCTCGCCCACCAGTTCCGCGGGGGCGTCGTTAAACTGCATCTCGCACGTCGGCGACCCGTGGATGCCCATTTTGTCTTCGGTCCGCCGGATGCGGATTGCCGGGTTCCGTTCGCAGAGGAACAGACTCAGGCCCATGCCGCCCGCCTCGTCCGGCTCGCTCCGCGCAAGCACCAGCAGGATCTCCCCGCAGCCGTTCGTGATGAACCGCTTGACGCCCTTCAAGCGCCACTGGCCCGTCCCGTCCTCGTAGGCCTGCAACTGGACGTTCTGAAGGTCGCTGCCCGCGTCCGGTTCCGTCAGGACCATCGCGCCGGTCACCGTGCCGGCGCTGAAGCGCGGGAGCGTCCGCTGCTTCTGGTCTTCGGACGCGAAGGCGTTGATCGTCTCCGCGATGCCCTGGAGGCCGAAGATATTCATGAGGCTGGCGTCGGCGCGGCTGATCATCTCGGTGCCGATCGTATAGATGATGCCCGGACAGTTGAGGCCACCGAACCGCCTCGGCAGCGTGAACCCCATCAGGTCCGCCTGCGCCAACGCCTTCAGCGCCTTCTCGATGCCGGGCGCATACCGCACGCACGCCTCTTCCGAGCAGAGGTGCGACCCCGCGCGGTCGATCTCCGGCGACTCGGGCGCCACCACGTCGCCCGCGATCTCGCCCACCAGCGCCAGCACCCGCCGATAATTGTCTACGGCGTCCTCGACCGTTTCGGGCGCGTAGTCGCACTCGGCGGCCTCCGCAAAATCGCGCTCGCGCATGCGAACGAGCGGCTCGAGTTTCAGCCGGCCCAAGTGAAACTGAATGTCGGAATTGTCCGAAAAAAAGTTCGCCACGATCACACCCGCTTCTTAATGGCGTAGATCATCATCGGAATCACGCGATTCAGGTCGCCCACGATGCCGTAGTGGGCCACTTGGAATATCGGAGCGTGCGGGTCGGCGTTGATGGCCACGATCTTCTGGGCCTCGCTCATCCCCGCCCGGTGCTGGACCGCACCGCTGATGCCGACCGCTATGTACAAGGCCGGCCGGACCGTCGTCCCCGTCTGGCCCACTTGGTGGTCCTTGTCGATCCAGCCGTTGTCGACGGCGGCGCGGCTGGCGCCGGCGGCGGCGCCGAGCGAATTCGCCAGGTCCCAGATCAGCCGGAAGTTCTCCTTGCTGCCTACCCCCGCCCCGCCCGCGACGATGACCCGGGCCGCTTTCAGGTTCACCTTTCGTTCGGCTTTCGTATGATCGAGGATCTTCAAGGGCAGGTCCTCGGCCGAAAGGCCCGGCCTAAAGCGGATGATCTCACCGCGGCGCGACGGGTCGGCGTCGGGCAGGCGCATCACGCCTTCGCGGACCGTGGCCATCTGCGGCCAGCGCTCGGGGTTCACGATCGTCGCAATGATGTTGCCCCCGAACGCGGGACGGATCTGCAAGAGCAACCGGTCGTACTTCTCCTTGGTGCCCGGCTCGACGTGGTCGCCGATGTCCAGGTCCGTGCAGTCGGCCGTCAGGCCGGCACGAAGGGCGCTGGCCACGCGCGGCGCGAGGTCGCGGCCAAGGGGCGTTGCGCCGTAGATGACGATCTGCGGCTTGTGCTCCTCGATGAGGCGGCAGAGAACCTTCGCGTACGGATTGGTCTGGTAGTGCGCCAGGAGAGCGTCCTCGGCCGCCACGACGCGGTCGGCGCCGTGATGGATGAGGCGTTCGGCGTGGCGGGCCACGTCGGCCCCCATCACGACCGCCGTCAGGCGAACGCCCAGCGTCTCGGCCAACTCCCGGCCCTTCGACAGAAGTTCCAGGCCGACGTCGTGCAGTTGGCCGTCGTTCTGTTCCGCGACGACCCACACGTCACCCTCGCGGTTTACGTCAATCATGCGTTGCGCACTCCCCAAGGCACTGGTACGGCGCTCCCCTTCCGCCTTCGCCCTGCGGGCTCCGGCGGACAGGTCGGGTCGCGGCTAAACGTCTCCGCTCGCACCCCAATCCGCAATCCGCAATCTCCCTGTTCCTTCGTTGGAGCCCTTCGGGCCGAAATCCGCAATGGCTTCACCCGATCGTATGGTCTTCAATCAGTTCGTGGACCATTGTCGCTATTGCCTCTTCGGTCGGCTCGACCTTCTTGAAGCCGCTGCCCTTCAGGACGACCGACTGAATGCGTTTAACCTTCGTGGGGCTGCCGTCGCGCCCGCACCATGCCAGATCGGCCCCGATGTCCTGGAGGTCCCACTGGGTAATCAGGAGACCGCGGGCCTGGAGCGCCTCGGCCCGCGCCTGGGCCTGGGCGGGGTCGGGCGTCTCGCGCTCGATCTCCGCGCGCGACCGGGCTTTCTTGACCGCCATCACGCGCTTGGCCGACGGCGGACGCGCCGCGGGCGCCTGGTCGGTTACCGTGAGGAGACATGGCAGCGGACATTCGATGCGCTCCGTGCCCTCGCCCGTATTGCGGCGGGCGCGAAGGCGGCCTCCGGCCACTTCCTCCACGCATTCGACGTAGGTCACCTGGGGCCAGCCGAGTTTCTCCGCCGTCTGGGGCGGCACCTGGGCCGTGTCGCCATCGATCGCCTGACGACCGCAGACCACCAGGTTCACCCCGGCGCGCCGGGGCTCATTCAGTTTGCGCACGGCACAGGAAAGGATATAACTGGTGGCCAGGGTGTCGCTGGCGGCCGCGCGGCGGTCGGTAATCAGCACCACGTCGTCGGCGCCCCGCTCCAGGCTTTCCCGCAGGACCTCGCAGGCCTGGGGCGGACCCATCGTGACGACCGTCACCCGGCCGCCGTACCTTTCTTTGAGTTCCAGGGCGGCTTCGAGGGCATGGAGGTCTTCCGGGTTGAAAATGGCCGGCAGGGCGCTGCGGTTGACGGTCCCGTCGTCGCGCATCGCCTCGCCGGTGATGCGTTTGGTGTCCGGCACCTGCTTGATGAGAACCACGATGTTATAGGCCATCTGCCCTCAATCCCTCGTTTTCGCTAGGCCGGCGGACGGGCAGCAGGAAGGCCATAGGTTAATCCGCCCCGGCCGGGGGGTCAAGCGGAAACCGCCGGGAGAGGCAACGCGGAACCCGGACCCGCCGTCGTCCCGATGAATCGGGACTATGCCGCGGCAAACCCGGAAACCGGAAAGGGGCAAAACGACGAACGTTCAACAGCCAACGCTCAACGTTCAACGTCCAAAGGATTATTTGGCCAGGATGGACCCGTTCCCGGGAAGGCGGGCGTTCTCGGCGGTCTCCCCATGTATGAAAGGGGCCCTCTGGGCTGCGGTTCGAGGTCGGGGTTGGCGCGCCCGGAGGGAGTCGAACCCCCAACCCTCGGATCCGAAGTCCGATGCTCTATCCAATTGAGCTACGGGCGCGTGCCCGCCATTTTACTCCGCGAGGCGGGTCTGTCAATTCCGAGGCGGGAAGGGGTGGGAAGGGGAGAAGCGGCGTTTTCTTGCAATTTCCGCACCGGGCCGGGAGTATAATTTAGAGGAGCCCGGCGGGCCGGCGCGGATTTGGGTCGGCACCCTGCTATAGTGTTGCCGATTAAAGAGACGGCAAAGGCCGTTTTCTAACCCCGCTGTGGCGCGGGTGCTAGCCCGTTGCCTTGACGGCGCCGGAACGAGGGAAAGCCATGTCACGCTCGAAGGTCGAAACGAATCGGGTCGCGCGAGGTCTGCTGGCGATGCTGGTGGCGGGTCTGGCGGCGGCGCTGGCGGCGGAGGCGTCGGCGCAGCCTCGGACGTGCGGTCCGCCGCCGCCGGCGGCCCCGCAGCGTCGGACGGCGGCGGAGAGTTTTCCGCCGCTGCCGCTGCCCGCGACGCCGCTTCGCCGGACCGAGAAGAAACGCCAGCCGAGCCCGCCGGCCCTGGTGGGGAAGGCGATCCTGGGGGACGTCAAGTGGGTGACGGAGAACGGCCAGCGGACGAGTTTCCGCGACTGGATGACCGACCCGAACGACATCGGGAACCTTCTGGAGTGGACGAACCGGCAGTTGAACATCCAGTACCGTGCGGTGGACACGGACCTGCCGGAGTTCTCGTGCAATCCGACGGAACTGCCGATCTTGTACTTCACGGGCCACGACGCGTTCACGGTGCCGGACGAACTCCTGCCGAGGCTGAGGCAATTCTGCGTCGACGGCGGGATGATCCTCGGCGACGCGTGCTGCGGGGCGCCGGAGTTCGACAAGGCGTTCCGCGCGTTCGTGGCGAAACTGTTCGGGAACCAGCGCCCCCTGGAGCCGCTGCCGGCGGACCATCCGCTGTATTCCTCGTTCTACAACATCGGGTCGGTGCGGTACTCGCGGGAGGGGAAGGAATGGAATGCCGCGCCGCCGCTGGAGGCCGTCCACATCGGATGCCGGGCGGCCGTCATCTACACGGGCGGGTACGACTGCTCGTGCGGGTGGGACGGGCACATCCACGAGCACGGCCAGCGCGTGTTGCCGAAGGACGCGCGCATGCTGGGCGCGAACATCCTCACTTACGCCCTGGCGACGTACGAACTGGGGCGGTTCCTCTCGACGGAGCGGGTGTATCACCAGACGGGCGAGCCGACGCGGGACCAACTCGTCATCGCCCAGGTCATTCACGACGGCGACTGGGACACGCAGCCGTCGGCGCTGGCGGCGCTCTTGAAGCACCTGGCGCAAAATACGACGGTGGAAGTGCAGTTCAAGCGTGAGAACGTGGACCTGAGGAGCATCGATGCCTTCGCGCACCCGATCCTCTACATGACGGGCCACAAGGACTTCAAACTCGCGGACGAGGAAGTGCAGAACCTGCAGCGGTACCTGGCGGCGGGGGGCGTGCTGGTGGCCAACGCGTGTTGCGGCCGCAAAGGCTTCGACGACGCGTTCCGGCGCGAGATCCGGCGCGTCCTGCCGGACCACCCCCTCGAGCGACTCCCCCTCGATCACCCGGTCTACCGCGCGGTCTATCCGATCCAGGAGGTGATCTATACGCCGCTGGTGCTGCACGAGCATCCGGGCCTGCGGGAGCCGACGCTCGAAGGCATCAGCCTGGAAAACCAGTTGCGGGTGGTCTACAGCCCGTACGGGTTCGTGAACGGGTGGTCGGGGGCGCCGAATCCGTACGCGCGGGAATACCGGACCGACGACGCCCTGCGCCTGGGGATCAACATCCTGGTGTACGCGATGACGCACTGACCGCGGGACGACGGGGGTCCGCCGCCGAACGGGAATGCGAAAGGAGGGCTTTCTTGGCTGAACAACCCGGCCGCAGCGCGGAGGAAGTGAAACTGGTCCGCCAACTGGGCGAGGCGCGGAGCCTGCTGCTCGGCGAAATCCACAAGGTGATCGTGGGCCAGGACGAGGTGATCGAGCAGTTGCTGCTGGCGATGTTTTCGCGCGGCCACTGCCTGATGGTCGGCGTGCCGGGGCTCGCCAAGACGCTCCTGGTGTCGACGATCGCGAAGGTGCTGAAACTGAAGTTCAGCCGGATCCAATTCACGCCGGACCTCATGCCGTCGGACATCACGGGGACGGACGTCATCGAGGAGAATCGTACGACGGGGGGGCGGGAGTTCCGGTTCATCAAGGGCCCGGTGTTCGCGAACATGGTGCTGGCCGACGAGATCAACCGGACGCCGCCGAAAACCCAGTCGGCCCTGTTGCAGGCGATGCAGGAGTATCACGTGACGACCGGGGGGAACACCTACCCGCTGGACCTTCCGTTCTTCGTCCTGGCGACGCAGAACCCGATCGAGCAGGAAGGGACCTATCCGCTGCCCGAGGCGCAACTGGACCGGTTCATGTTCATGGTGAACGTCGACTACCCGACGCGCGAGGACGAGCAGACGATCGTGAAGGCAACGACGGCGGAGGAGAGTTACGACCTGAGGCTCGTCCTGGGGGGAAAAGACATTCTGAACGTTCAGCGGATCGTCCGGCGCGTGCCCGTGTCGGACCACGTCGTGGACTACGCGGTGAGCCTTGCCCGCGCCACGCGGCCGCGGACGGCGGACGCGCCGTCGTTCATCAACGAATGGCTGACGTGGGGCGCCGGGCCGCGGGCGGCGCAGTACATGATTCTGGGTGCGAAGGCGCGGGCGATCTTCTCCGGCCGGGTGAACGTGACTTGCGACGACGTGCGGAAGGTGGCGCACCCTGTGCTTCGGCACCGGCTGTTCACGAACTTCAACGCCGACGCCGAAGGCATCACCCCCGAGAAGATCGTTGACCGCCTCGTCCAGACCGTGCCGGAGCCTCGGCCGGAGGACTATCGCACGCCGCGCGCCCGAGCCGCGGCACCGTCCGAGGCAATCGGAGAGGCCGTTGGGAGCGACCCCGCCCCCGACGCGCCGCCGGCCTGAAACCCGCAAGCCAGCCGGCCTTAACCACCTCGGCCTCCGGTTCTTGTTGCATCCCGCTGTCCCGAAGCGTAAAAGGAACCGGCCCCAGAGAAGGGAGCGCTTCTTGGCAGACACGCCGCGATCCTGGCATGCGACGAGCGCCGGCGAGATGGCCGAGGCCCTCGGCACGGACCTCGCCGCCGGCCTTTCGCACGCCGAGGCCGAGGCGAGGCTCGCGCGCCACGGCCGGAACGTCCTCCCCGAGGGTCGCCGCCGGACCGTCCTCCACATGTTCCTCGATCAGTTCCGGGACTTTCTCATTTGGATTTTGATCGCGGCGGCGGCCGTTTCCTTCGCCCTCGGCGAGATGACCGACGCATACGTCATTCTGGCGATCCTGGTGATGAACGCCGCCCTGGGCGTCGCCCAGGAGTACAAGGCGAGCCGCGCCCTGGAAGCCCTGAAGCAACTCTCGGTGCCCGAGTGCGAGGTCGTGCGCGACGGGCACAGCCTCCGCATCAGCAGCCAGGCGGTCGTCCCCGGCGACCTGGTGGTCCTGCGCGAAGGGAGCCATGTGCCGGCGGACCTGCGGCTCGTGGAAACCCATCACCTGCGGACGGACGAGGCCAGCCTGACAGGCGAATCCGCGCCGGTCGAAAAGACCGCCGAGCCGATGGACCACGACGTGCCGCTCGCCGAGCGCCGGAACATGGCGTACGCCGGCACGGTCGCCGTTTACGGCCGCGGGGCAGGCTTGGCCGTGGCCACGGGCGCCGAGCGCGAGATCGGCCGGATCGCCCAATTGCTGGAGACCGAGAAGAGAACGAGCACGCCGCTCCAGCAGAAACTCGCCGGGTTCGGCAAAGGACTGGGCCTGGCGACACTGGCCATCTGCGCAGCCATCTTCGGCCTGGGCCTGGCCCGCGGCGAGCCGCCGCTGGGGATTTTCATGACGGCTGTGAGCCTCGCCGTCGCCGCCATCCCAGAAGGTTTGCCGGCCATCATCACGGTCGCGCTCGCCGTCGGCGTCCACCGCATGAGCCGCCACCACGCCATCGTCCGGAGACTCCACGCCGTCGAGACGCTCGGCTGCACAACGACCATCTGCACGGACAAGACCGGCACGCTAACCGAGAGCCGGATGAGCGTGGCCGACGTCGTCCTGGCGCCGGAACTCGTCGGGCCCGAGGGCGCCCCGGACGCCGCCGTCCGCCGGCGGATACTCCAGATCGCCGTCCTCTGCAACGACGCCGAGGCGGGCGCCGACGAAACCGGCCGTGTCGGCGACCCGACGGAACTGGCGCTCCTGGACTTCGCGCGAGGATCGGGCGTCTGTGCGTCGGACCTGCGGCGCGCCCATCGCCGCCTGGCCGAGGCGCCGTTCGACTCGGACCGCAAGCGCATGGCCACGCTCCACGACCTTGACGAGGGGCGCCGCTTGCTCGTCAAGGGCGCGCCCGACGTCCTCTTGGAGCGATGCGCCTTCTTCGACTCCGGCGGCCGACCCCAACCGCTCGGCGACGCCGACAAGAACCGCATCCGCCGGCGCCTGGACGACATGGCGGGCCGGGCGCTGCGCGTCCTCGCCTTCGCCTGGAAAGACGCCGCCGGCGCCGAGACGGCCTCAGCCGAGGACGAGATAGACCTTGTGCTGGCAGGGCTCGTGGCGATGCGCGACCCGCCGCGACCGGAGGTGCGCGAGGCGCTCGACCAAGCGACCGGCGCCGGCATCCGAACGATCATGATCACGGGCGACGCCCTGCCGACGGCCAAGGCCATCGCCGCCGAACTCGGACTCCTTGAACCCGGCGACGAATGCATCACCGGACGCGACCTCGAGGCCTGGAGCCCCGACCAACTGCGCGAGCACATCGGGCGGACTCGCGTCTTCGCCCGCGTCTGGCCCGAGCAGAAACTCCGGATCGTCGAAGCGCTGCAGTCCAGCGGCGAGATCGTGGCGATGACGGGCGACGGCGTGAACGACGCCCCCGCCCTTCAAAGAGCCGACATCGGCGTCGCCATGGGCGTTACGGGGACCGACGTCGCCAAGGGGGCCGCCGACCTGGTGCTGATGGACGACAACTTCGCCACCATCGTCGAGGCGATCCGCGAGGGACGCGTCATCTTCGACAACATCCGCAAGTTCGTCACCTACCTGCTCGCCTGCAATCTGGGAGAACTGCTCGCGATTCTGGTTCCCGTGGCCGTCGGCCTGGGCGTGCCGCTGGTTCCTGTGCAGATACTCCTCATCAACCTCGTGACGGACGGACTGCCGGCCATGGCCCTGGGAATGGACGCGCCGGGGCCGGACATCATGCGCCGTCGGCCACGTCCGCCGAAGGAAGGCATCCTGACGCGGCATTTGTGTGCGATGATCGGCTTTAACGCCCTCTTCATCGCCCTGGCGGTCATCCTCGCGTTCTGGCTGGGGATGCGCTCGGGCGACGCGGCCGCGGGGCGGACCATGGCGTTCGTGACCCTGGCGCTGGCAGAACTGGCGCGGGCCTGGAGCGCCCGATCCGAAACCCAAAACATCTGGCGCCTCGACCCGCGCACGAACCTCTACCTGGCGGGGGCGTGTATCCTCTCGGCCGCGATCGTCCTGGCGGCGGTCGTCATGGGCCCGCTCCAGGCGCTCTTTGGGACGTGCACGCTGGACGGGGGCCAGTGGGCGACGGTGCTCGCCCTGTCGCTCGTGCCGGTAGCGGCTTATGAGGTCTGGAAGGCGGGATGGAGGCTCGCGCGAAAGCGGCGCTAGACGGCCGTCGGGACGAGGCGCTCGAGCCACTCGGCCAAGGAGGGCCATGCCGGCACGAGAAGCACCGCGAGCAGGGCGGCCAGGCCCATCGCCGCACACCACACCGCCGCCGCCTTCCCGAACGTTATGCTGAACCCATTTCGGAGCACGGCGACCGAGACGGTGATCACCAGCACCAGGCCGAGCCAGTATATCCAGGGCGCCAGGTCCGGCCGGCCGGGAACCACCTCCACCGTCAGGATGAAGACGATGGCGGCGACGGCGGCGGCGACGATCGCCGAGAAAAGGGCGCTCAGCATCGCCCGGCCGAAGGTCGCGCCCTCGACGTGGACCATCCCTGCGGCGACCCGGAAGCAGAATCCGGTCGCGAGGACGATTCCGACGGCCTTCAGGCCCCACACCAGTGCGGTGGTCATGGCAATTCCTTGCATTCCCCTCGCGGCGTCTGTAGAATCGGCCACGGGCGCGGCAAAGTCAAAGGAATCGGCAGGCGGCGGGAATCGCCGGAACTTCGGATCGGCCCGCGGGTTCCATGGGGCGACAGGAGAACAGACCGAAGGCATTTCAAACGAAAGGAGTTACCATGCGCAGAGTCACATCGTTCCTCGCAGTCCTCGTCATGGCCGGGACAGCCGCGGCGGCGCCGCCCACGGAGCGGCGCCTCGCCGTCCAAGAGTACGTGAACCGAATGAAGGCGGGATGGATCGGGCAGATGGCCGGCGTCGGCCAGGGCGGCCCGACCGAGTTCAAGTTCAAGGGTGCCATCATGCCCGAGGAGCGGATGCCGAAATGGAACCCCGGCATGATCAACCAGTTCAACCAGGATGATATCTACGTCGAGATGACGTTCCTGGGGACGCTGGAACAGCACGGGCTGGACGTTTCGGTGCGCCAGGCGGGCATCGACTTTGCGAAGTCGGGGTATCCGCTGTGGCACGCGAACAACGCCGGGCGAACCAACCTTCGGGGCGGCATCGCGCCGCCGGATTCGGGCCATCCCCAGTTCAACAAGCACGCCGACGACATCGATTACCAGATCGAGGCGGACTACAGCGGCCTCATCGCGCCGGGGCTTCCGAACGTCGCGATCGAATTGGGCGAGAAGTTCGGACGCCTGATGAACTACGGCGACGGCCTGTACGGCGGCCAGTTCGTCGGCGGCATGTACACGGAGGCCTTCTTCGAGACCGACCTCGCGGAGGTCGTCCGGGCCGGCCTCCGGTGCATTCCCGCCGAGAGCCAGTACGCCGAGATGGTCCGCGACGTCCTGAAGTGGCACGAAGAGAACCCGGACGACTGGACCAAAACGTGGCAACTCGTGGAGGACAAGTACCACAAGGACCCGAAGTACACGCACGGGCTCTGCAGCAAGCCGGGCGGCCCGGGGACCTTTAGCATCGACGCCAAACTCAACGGGGCCTACATCATCCTGGGCCTCCTGTACGGCAAGGGCGACCCGGACCAGTCAATCCGGATCGCCTGCCGCTCGGGGCAGGACTCCGATTGCAACCCTTCCAACACCGGGGGGATCCTTTTTACGACCATCGGGTTCGAGAAACTGCCCGACGCGTACAAGTCGGCGCTGAATCCCGAGGGCAAATTCAGCCACACGCCTTACACGTTCCCCGGCCTCGTGGCGACGTGCGAGAAACTCGCGAGGCAGGCGGTGATTCGGGCCGGCGGACGGGTCGAGAAGGAGGCCGGAGGCAAAGAGGTCTTCGTCATTCCAGTCCAGGCGCCGAAGCCGGGGGCACTGGAACGGTGCTGGGAGCCGGGGGCCGCCGCCGGCTCGAAGTTCACGCCGGAGGAGATGGAGAAGATCAAGGCCGGGCAAGGACAAGAGAAAAAGTAGAAATGCGCACCGCTCCCTCCGGGGAGCGCCGTCGAGTCGGGGCGCCGGTCAACCGTAAGGAAACCGGCGCTTCTTATTTGAGGAAGTGCGTCGGGCGATGGTGCGGCCGGAAGAATGTCCTCATGACGCACCCCTTGAACCGCGAGACCGGCTGCGTGCTCTCAAAGAAGGTCGAGGTGCCCGCGGGCAAGAAGACTGTCCTGCACCTGGTGGTGGCGAACGACCCGCGCGGCGACTTCGACCTTATCGTGCGGGCCGACGGCAAGGAACTCCTCAAAAAGACCGTGGCCGTGAACTCGGCCGACGCGAGCGGCAAGTGGATGACGGAGGACGTGGACCTCTCGCCCCTGGCCGGCAAGACCGTCACCGTCGAGATCGTCAACCAGCCGACCGGCTGGTCGTGGGAGGCCGCTTACGTCGCCGCGGTCACGGTCGCGAGCGAGTAAGACACTCGAACAGAAAGACCTTAACGCAGAGGACGCGGAGATCACGGAGAGAGCACAGAGAGGTTTTTCTTGTTGAACAACTGGTGCCTGTTCCTTTTCTCTGCGATCTCTGCCTCCTCTGCGTTCTCCGCGTTCATTCTGTTAGAGGCTTCAAACGTAGGAAAGGGGCCGTCGTGAGCCACTGGATTACCGCCGTGCTCGTCTGCCTCGCGCCCCTGTGCGCCTTCGCGGCCGAGCCGGTCGCCGCGCGCGGACCGCTGGACCCGCGCGGCACAATCCACATCCCCATCGGCATCCCGAACACGCTGGACTCGCTCAAAACGTTCGTCGAGGCCGAGGGCAACTTCTCGCCCGGCTTCGCCACGTACGGCATCTACTTCTGGGTCTACGACCCGGAGACGAAGAAACTCCGCGCCCCGACAATGGACGGCGCGCAGTGCGGGCACAGCCTTGGCCCCGACGGGTATCCCCTGCCTGAAATCACGTGGCGCATGGGGAACGTCGAAGGGCGGACGGCCTTGCTGCACTCCCGGTGCGCCTCGCCTGCCGGGGAGGTGCACGTCGTTGCCGCGTTCGTCTCGGTCAGCACGGGGAGAGGCCGCCTGTACGCCGCGCTGCGCCCGCTCGGCCCTGCGGGCGGACCGGTCCGCCAACTGGCCGTCAGCGACGAGGGCGACGCGCTGCTGGTGGACGGCCACCCGGCGCTCGTGGCCCTGACGAAACCCATGGCTGCGGGCGTCCTCCCGACCGATACCATCGGCAACCTGGCCATGGAGTGCAAGATGCCCACGGACAAGGTGGCGAAGTCGGAAACCGGCGACTGCTCCGGTGCGTTGTGCTTTGACCTCCAGACCGTCACGGCCGCGCCGTCGATAGGTTTCATCTGCCCCGTGCTGCCCGGGCGCCGGGCGGTCGCGCACGAGTGGGACGGCAAGAGCCAGTGGGCCCAGTTGGACCTTGCAAAGCCGAACCCGCCGGACGGCGGTAGCCTCCAGCCGGACCCGGGGTTGGACTTCTATCGCCGACTGCAGGTGCGGCAACTAGTCGAGGACGCCGATTCGTACTGGAAGGGCCTTCTGGGGCTGACCAGCGTCGCCGTTCCCGACCCGCGGTGGGGAGAGGCGCTGCGGGCCATCGTCGCCCACGCCGCCATCGCCATGAACGACGGCGCGCCGGACGTGGCGGTCGTCAACTACAACGTCTTCAACCGCGACGGCGTGTACACGGCCAACATCCTCCAGAAGTCCGGCCAGTTTGACCTTGCGGCCAAGGCCATCGACTACTTCCTCGCCCACCCCTTCAACGGCCGCGTGTACCCGGAGGCCGACAACCCCGGCCAGATTCTCTGGCTTCTGGGCGAGCACTGGATGCTGGCGCGCGACAAAGAGTGGCTGCGCCGCGTGTACCCGGGCGTCCGGAAACTGGCGGCCATGATCAAGTATTACCGCACCACGCCCGGGCCGCACTGGGTCAGCCCCACGAGCCTCAAGTTCGGCGACGCCCTGCCCAAGGAGGAACGGCAGAAACTGGAGCCCGGCCGCTGCGACGGCACGCACCCGGAGTACACCGAGGCGTTCGACATCGCGGGCCTCTGGCGTGCGGCGGCCCTGGCCCAGGCGATGGGCGAGGAGAAGGATGCGGGCGACTTCTCGGCCTTGGCGGACTCGCTCCTGGCGGCCTACGATGCGCGGTTCGCCGCCGACCTGGGCAAAGGGTACGGCAGTTACTGCGTCCTCTGGCCGTGCAGGCTGTACCCGGTGGCCGAGGGCCCGGCCTACGAGCGATTCAAGAAGGTGGGCGGCCAGAAGCCGGGCGGCTGGCGGTACTTCCCGCTGGCGACGGCCCACCAGGGCCTGCTGGCGGGGAGCCGCGACGCCGCCGCCGCAACCATCGCCTCGCACCTCGACCACGAGCAGATGCGCGGCTGGTACGCGTTTGATGAGGGCGGCAAGAGCGGCTCCGGCGGCTGGGGCTTCGCACGCACCACGTGGAACCCCTCCGTCGCCATGCCGCACGGCTGGGCGATTGCCGAGATGTGGCTCCTCCTGCGCGACGCCCTCCTGTTTGAGGACGGTGACCGGCTGGTCCTCCTGGGCGGCTTGCCGCAGGAGTGGCTCACGGGCAAGGAGCCCATCGCCGTCGCGGGACTGCCGACGTACTTCGGGCCGTGCTCGTTCGCGTGGAAACCGACCGACGGCGGCGCGACGCTCGTCCTGACGGGCAAGGCGGCGCCGGCCCAGGGGTTCGTCCTGCGTCTGCCCAAGTCGCTCAAGGCCGAGGTGAAGGTTGCCGGCAAGACGCTCAAGGCGGTGGGCGACGGTGACTTTCTGCTGCCGCTCGGGACCCAGGAAGCCACGGTCGCCTTCGCGCCAGGCCGGTAGGCGGCGCTACTTGGCCTTGTCGGAGGCAATGCGTCCCTCCCATCGAGCGGCTTCGGCTTCGTTGCCTGCCGCGCGGAGCGCTTTGGCATAGGCCTTGACAACGTGGACGAAAACGGGGTTCTGCTGCCCAGCCTGACGGTTGAAGTCGCTCTGGTATTCGGGGACCTTCTCGGCAACCATCTGGAGATACTTGAGGCGCATCGGCACATCGTCCATGAGGGCAAGGGCGCGGTCGAAGAGGTCCACGAAGCCGTAGTGGTCGGCGACGTATCGCTCGGAGGCGAGGACGTAGAGTTTGAGGGCCTTGTCCTTCTGTCCGACGGCCTCGAGGTAGGCCCCCTGGAGCCCGCGGAGTTTGACAGAGAGGTCGGGGCGCTGGCACTTCTCGTAAATCTGGAACGCGCTTTCGAGGAGGTTAAGGTTGCGGGTGATTTCTTTCTGGGGCGTCTGGGGCCCGGCGGCAAAGCGAGGCTGGAGGACCTTTTCGAGGACCTCAAATGTCAGATCGGGGTACTGGGCGTAGGCCTTGAACATGAGGTCGAAGTATTTTTCTCCCTCGTCCTGGGTGAGGACGCCGGCGACGACGGCGTCGGCGAGCCGTCGCCAGATGCCCGGGCAGTAGGGATTGCGGCGGATGGCGCCGTCGAGGAGGCCGACGGCGCTTTTGCGCGAGTCGGCGGGGCACATGTCATAGAGGTGGCAGGCGAAGCGGGCGTCGAGCAGGCCGTCGTAGGACCTGCCGATGGCCGCGGTCAAGAGTTGCACCTCGCGGTCGAGGATCCTCTTGCGTTCGACGGGGCACTGGACGAGTCCGCGGTAATACTTGTCGTAGTCGAAGCGTCCAGAGAAGAGGAGGTCGACGCCCTGTCCCTGGCGTCCGACCCAGGCGAGCCAGGCGTGGCCGCCGCGCTGCCCCTCGCCGACGTCGGACATGCTCGGCACGCCCATGGACTTCAGGACGTGCGCGGCGAAATAGGCCCGGTCGGAACATACGCCGCCGTACGCCCGGATGTTGGGAAGGGTGTAGGGATGGCCGGCAATCCTGCCCGGGCCGCCCACCTTGCTCATATCGTAGGGGACGTCGTAATAGATTTTCTCGAGCGCGCGGGCGGCGCCGTAGTTCTCGAGCGCCCACTGGCGTTCGGCGATGGAGACCTTGTTGTCCGCGACGTACGCCAGCAGGAGCCAGGGCGTCGTCTTCAGGGAGACCTTCATCTGCGGCTCGTGCTTGAGGTACCAGTCGAAGGATTCCTCGCAGGAGGGCGCGGCATCGCCTCCCTTTTTCTTGGGCGCGCGGCCGTGGACAACCGCGAAGACGAGGGCGAGATGCTTGTGGCTGTCGAGGTCCTTTCCGAACCTGTCGCGCAGGGCCTTGAGCGCGGCGGGGATGCCGGGCTCGTACTTCGGATGAAGTTCGACGAGCAGGGCGTCGTGGACGAGTTTGTCGGAGGCGACCCAGGTCCAAAAATCTTCCGGAACGGTGGCGGGGACGAACCGCTCGCGGGCGCGGGCGTCGGCATACTGCCTAAAGAGCACAAGGACCTCGTCGGTCAGGGTCCCCGCGCCGGCCTTTTCGAGGAGAACCTGCTCCAGTTCCTTGGCGGTCTTGGGCGGTTCCAGGGCCGACGGCTTCCCGGGTGGCGCGGCGGCCGACGCCACGCCCGCCAGGAGAACCGCCATCCACGCCACGAGGACCGCACCGCATGCTTTTCGCATCGCGTCGCCTCCCGCCTGTGGCGAAACGGACAGGGATAACTATCCATGCATACAGTAACGCCTGGAAGCGGTGGGGTCAAGCGGCCTGGGCGGAGGCCGTGCGCGGCCGAGGCCAATCGCGGCGCCGCATTGACGCTTTCGCTCAAGCCTGTGTATAATCGCCGCTTCAGGCGGTCATAGCGGCGCAGGACGGACCACGGAATGGCACTGGAAATCGTCGGTGAAATCTTCGGGCGAGTGGCGCGCGCGATCTTCGGGTCGCGCAACGAGCGGTTGCTGCGCGCCTACCGGGAGACGGTGGATCGGGTCAACGCGCTGGAGCCGGAGTTCCAGCGGCTGACGGACGAGGCACTTCGGGCGAAGACGGACGAATTGCGGTCGCGCCTGCCGTGCGACGAAATCGCCCGCATCTGCCGCTCGTACAACCAGCGGATCGCCGCGGCGACCGACCAGCAGGAACAGAAGCGGCTGCGAACGGAATTGCGCGGCCTCATCAACGGGTACCTGGACCCCCTTTTGCCGGAGGCGTTTGCCGCCGCGCGGGAGGTGGCGAAGCGGACGGTCTGGCTCGGACACGCGGAGGCGCCGCCGGATTATCATCCCGAGATCCAGGGGCAGATCCGCCTGGCGATGCGCGGCGAGGCGAGCCTCCTGGACTCTTCGACCGGCAAGCCCATCGAGACGTTCGGCCTCTACGGCATGCGGCCGTACGACGTGCAACTCATCGGGGCGATGGTGTTGCACGAGGGCAAGATCGCGGAGATGGCCACCGGCGAGGGGAAGACGCTGGTGGCGTCGCTGGCGGTGTACCTGAACGCGCTGGCCGGCCGGCCGGTGCACATCGTCTCGACAAACGATTACCTGGTGCGCGTGGGGCGGGAGTGGAACGAGCCGATCTTCCGCCGCCTCGGCCTCTCGGTCGGCGCGATCCAGGCCGGCATGGACAGCCACGAGCGCAAACCCCAGTACGCGTGCGACATCACGTACGGGACGAACAACGAGTTCGGCTTCGATTACCTGCGCGACAACATGAAGACCAGCCGGGCCGAACAGGTCCAGGGCGAATTGGCGTACGCCATCGTGGACGAGTGCGACTCGGTGCTGGTTGACGAGGCGCGGACGCCGCTCATTATTTCCGGCCCGGCGTTCGAATCGACGGACAAGTACGCGAAGGCGGACGAGATCGCGCGGCACCTTCGGCCGGGGAAACTGGGGACGGCCGACAGCCCGGAGAGCGGCGACTTCGAGATCAAGGAGAAGGAGCACCAGTGCCCCCTGACGGAACAGGGACGTCGTCGGGCGGAGCAACTGGCGGGCGTCGGGAGTTTCTACGTCGCGGGCAACATGGATTGGCCGCACCTGATTGACCAGGCGCTGCGGGCGCATTACCTCTATCGGCTCGACAAGGAATACGTCGTGCACGGGGAGGACGTGATCATCGTGGACGAGTTCACGGGCCGGCTGATGCCCGGGCGTCAATGGTCGGAAGGGCTGCACCAGGCGGTGGAGGCGAAGGAAGGGATCCGCATCAAGGAAGAGACGCAGACGCTGGCGACGATCACGCTCCAGAACTTTTTCCGGATGTACGACAAACTCGCCGGCATGACGGGGACGGCGATGACCGAGGCCGAGGAGTTCCACAAGATTTACGACCTGGACGTGGTGCAGGTGCCGACGAACCGCCCCCTCTCGCGCGTCGGCCACCCGGACCTCGTCTTCCGCACCGGCCTTTGGAAGGTGGACGACAAGGGGCACCCCATCTTGGACGCGAAGGGGAACCACATCCTGGCAGAAAAGGGACAGGCCCTCCTCGAGGAAATCAAGGATTACTATGATCGCGGGCTGCCGGTGCTCGTCGGCACGACGAGCATCGAGAAGAACGAATTCCTGAGCCGGATGCTCGAGCGGACGCACGGCATTCCGCACGAGGTGCTGAACGCGAAACACCACGAGAAGGAAGCCGAAATCGTCGCCGTCGCCGGCCAACAGCACGCCGGCCGCGACGGGAAACCCAAGGGCAACGTCACAATCGCGACGAACATGGCGGGACGCGGGACCGACATCAAACTAGGGCCCGGCGTCGTCTTTCCGGCGTGCTACGGGCCTTGGGATACGGCGAAGCAAAGCATCCCGTCGGACTTCGGGTTCAAGTGCTGCGTCGGATGCCCCGAGTACGACCCGCGCACCAACTGTGCCCACTGCTTCAAGCCGGCGGTGGATTCCTCGTTCCCCCAGCGCGGGCGCACGGAGTGCGTCGAGAACCCGCCGTGCGGCCTGCACGTCATCGGGACGGAGCGGCACGAGGCGCGGCGAATCGACAACCAGTTGCGCGGGCGCTCGGGACGCCAAGGCGACCCGGGCTCGAGCCGATTCTTTCTCTCGCTCGAGGACGACCTGATGCGCATCTTCGCGCGCGATTGGGTTTCGGCGGCGCTCGGAAAACTCGGGATGGAAGAGGGGATGGCCCTCGAGCACCGCTGGCTGACGCGCGGCATCGAGAACGCCCAGAAGAAGGTCGAGGAGCGGAACTTCGGCATCCGCAAGCACCTCCTCGAATACGACGAGGTGATGGACCGCCAACGGAAGATCTTCTACGGCCGCCGTCAGAACGTCCTCGAGTCGGACGACCTGCGGGAGTTCGTCTGGGACCTCCTGGCCCAGAGCGCCCAGGCGGCCTGCGACCAGTACCTGTCGGAGACGTATAGTTACGAGACGATCGCGGAGTGGGCCCGGCGGAACCTGGGCGTCCAGGCGGACCTGGAGGCGCTGCGGGGCAAGGACGCGGAGGAACTGGCGGACTACCTGCGGGGCGAAGCGCGCCAGTGGGCACGCGAGACGATTGAAGAGACGCTCGGCGAGTTCATTCCCGACGCCGAGGAAACGTTCGACGACGGCGAGCCCCCACCGAAGCCCGATTACGCGTCGCTCGTCGCGTGGGCCCAGGCACACCTGGACGTGAGACTGCGGGAATCGGACCTCAAGAACGCGAGCAAGAAGGAAATCGAGGAGCGCCTGGAGCGTGCGGCGGACGAACGGCTCGAGGCGACGGACCTTTTGCGGGTCCAGGAATTTCTGCGGAACGATTTCCGCGAGGCGGCCTTGGCGGAGTGGGGCAACAAGAAGTTCGACATGAACCTGAAAGCGTCCGACTTCGCCGGAAAGGACCCCGGGGCCGCCGTCGAGACGCTGCTCGAGCGCCTGGGGACGCTCTACGAGGCGAAGGAGCGGACCTACCCGATCGAGTTCGCCATCGAGGAATACCTGACGCCGCAGATCGGCCAGGGGAACCAGGACTTCGAGGGCCTGGCGAGGTGGGCGTCGCGGTATTACCTGGCGGAGGTGAAGGCGGAGGACATCCGCGACCGGGACCCGAGAAAAGTGCGGGAGCATCTGCTCGCGGTCGCGCGGGAATTTGAATCGAGCGAGCGCCTTCGCCGCACCGTCGAGGAAGGCGTTCGCCGCCACCTGCCGGCGCCGGACCTGGACGCGGAGGAGCACTGGCAGGCGCTCGCCCAGTGGGCGAACCAGCGGCTCGGCCTCGAGATGACGCCGGGCGAGTTCGTCGAGGCGTGGCTGGACGCGTCGACGGCCAGCGGCGGGACGCCCGAGGCCGGCGAGCCTCTCGCGCGCGAGGAGGTCATGATCGCCCTCGTGCTGAGGCGGGCCCGGAGCGATCGCCGCGCCCGAATGACCGAACTCGAACGGTACCTCCTGCTTCAGGCCCACGACACGTCGTGGAAGGACCACCTGTATCAGATGGACATGCTGAGGTCCGGCGTGGGGCTTCACGCCTACGCGGAACAGCAGCCGATCCTGGTGTTCAAACGCGAAGGGCTGGAAATGTTCGAGCAGATGCTCGATTCGACCCGGGACAAGTTTACGGACCTCATCTTCCGTGCGCGGTGGGTGCGGCAGGAGGCGCTCGCGCGGATTTGGGCGGGCCAATCGAGCGAACACGCCGTCGCCGCCAGCGCCTACGAGGCCCAGCAGCGTGCCGCCCTCGAGGCGCACCAGCAGGGCCGCATGGCCGAGGAAGGCGAGGCCGTCAAACAAATCGTGCGCGAGGCGCCGAAGGTCGGCCGAAACGACCCCTGCCCGTGCGGCAGCGGGAAGAAGTACAAGAAGTGCTGCGGCCGGCGGGGGTAGGACGCCGGACCGGCTCGCCCATATCCTTCCCCCGGAACCATTTTGATTGAGGCCGGGTCCTCAAGCCGGTAGAATGCCGTCGCGCCGTGCGGGCGGCGTCTGCATGTTCAGGAAAGGGTTACAACCATCAAAGTCCGGACCGACATTGCGCATCAGGCGTGCATCAAGCCGGCGTGCGGGGCGACGTTCGGCGTCGAGGAGCCGCTCTTCGAGTGCCCGAAGTGCGGGAACCTGCTGGACGTGCGGTACAACTGGTCGAAGGCCGCCCTGCCCCGGCGGCTGAAAGATTTCGAGGCGAAGTGGGCCGATCAGGCCGACCCGCTCGCGTTCTCGGGCGTCTGGCGGTTCCACGAACTCATTCCCTTTGCCGCGCGCGAGCACATCATCACGGTCGGCGAAGGGCGGACGATCCTTCAGCGGGCGGACCGCGTCGCGCCATACGTGGGCCTCGGGGCCGGCCGTCTCTTCCTCCAGTACGAAGGCCTGAACCCGTCCGGCAGTTTCAAAGACAACGGGATGACCGCGGCGTACAGCCACGCGCACCGCGTCGGGGCGAAGCGCGCGATCTGCGCCTCGACCGGCAACACGAGCGCGTCGGTCGCGCTCTATAGCGCCGTGGACGGACGGATCCCGGCCGTCGTCCTGGTCGGGAGCGGGAAGATCGCCTACGGCAAACTCGCCCAGGCGCTCGACTACGGCGTGCGGGTGCTCCAGGTCGAAGGCGATTTCGACGTGTGCATGCAGCGCGTCAAAGAGGTCGCAAGGGAACTTCAGATTTACCTCATGAATTCCCTGAACCCGTTCCGCCTCGAGGGGCAGAAGACGATCATGTATCGCATCCTCGAGGGCCTCGGATGGGAGGCGCCCGACTGGATCGTCGTCCCGGGTGGAAACCTCGGGAACTCGTCGGCCTTCGGCAAGGCGTTCAAGGAACTCCAGGAACTCGGCCTCATCAAGCGGCCGCCGCGGATAGCGGTCATTAACGCGGCGGGCGCCGACACGCTCTACCGTATCGTGAACGAGGAGAAGGTTTGCTGGAACGACGGCCGCGTGGACGAGGCTCGCATCGCGGCCTTCTACGAGCGGATGGAGGCCGAGAACCGCCGGGCGAAGACCCTCGCCTCGGCGATCGAGATCAATCGGCCGGTGAATCTCGCCAAGTGCCTGCGGGCGATCGAGTGGACGGACGGCATCGTGGAGACCGTGACGGACCAGGAAATCCTAGACTCCAAGGCCCAGGTGGGCGCGGGCGGATTCGGATGCGAGCCAGCCTCGGCCGCCAGCGTCGCCGGCGCACGGAAACTCCGGGCGGCCGGCGTCATCGGCGCGGGCGACCGCGTCGCCTGCGTCCTGACGGGCCACGCTCTGAAGGACCCGAACCTCACGGTGGCGTATCACAGTCTGGCCGACGAAGCGCTGCGCGAGAGGTACGGCGACTACGGCGTCCGGGCGGCGAAGCACGCGAACCGGCCGATCGTCGTGCCGGACGACCTCAAAAAAATCATCGAGGCCATTCAGGCCTGAGCCCGGATTTGCAATTTGAGATCTGAGATTTGAAATTCCCGATCTCAGATTCGCAGACGGCCACTTGCTCGGGAGGCAGGACATGATTCACGTGGTGGTTTCCGGCGCCGCGGGGCGGATGGGGCGGGCGCTCGTGCGGCTCATCCGGGAGGCGGACGACCTGGAACTCGTCGGCGCCCTCGAAGCGCCAGGCCATCCGTGCCTCGGGTCCGACGCGGGCGTGCTGGCCGGTGCGGGCGAAAGCGGCATCCGCGTTGCCGCAGACCTTCCGCGCGCGCTCGATGTCCTGGTGGACTTTTCGCTCCCCGAAGGCGCGGTCGAGCGCATCGCGGCGTGTGCGGAGCGCGGCACGGCAGCAGTGATCGGGACGACGGGGTTTTCGGATAAACAGCGGAAGCGGATTGCCGCGGCGTCGAAGCGGTGTGCGGTGGTCCTATCGCCGAACATGAGCGTCGGGGTGAACGTCCTTTTTCACGCGGCAGCGGACCTGGCGCGGACGCTCGGACCAGAGTACGACATTGAGATCGTCGAGGCCCATCACCGGTTCAAGAAAGATGCGCCGTCGGGGACGGCCCTGAAACTGGCGGAGGAGATCGCGAGGGCGACGGGGCGGGACCTGGCGGAGTCGGCCGTCCACGGCCGGGGCCCCGGCCATCCCCCGCGGCAGGCCGGCGAGATCGGCATCCACGCCATCCGCGGCGGCGACATCGTCGGCGAACACATCGTCTATTACACGAGCCTGGGAGAGCGGCTGGAACTGAACCACGTCGCCCACACGCGCGACACCTTCGCGCGGGGCGCGCTTCGGGCCGCCCGCTGGGTGGCCGACCGGGGACCGGGCCTCTACTCCATGGCCGACGTGCTGGGGCGGTGAGGGCCGCCGGCAGGGCGCTTAGGCCCCTTGTTCATTTGCCTTGAGCGGGCGCGCGGGCGTCGAAGAAGTCCATGAGCGGGTAGGCCTGCTGATTCAGTTCGCGCATCATTTTCAGAAGGTCCGGATAGGGCTCGTAGGTACTGGAGACGATGCCCTTGTTGGAATCGCGGTTCGAGGGGTCGGCGTGCGTGTTGGTCGGGTCGTTGTCCATGTACTTGAACCAGTGCCAGCCGACGCATCCGCTTTGGGCGAGCAGGCCGAGAGTGAAGTTCTGGTAGAATTGGCCGCGGTCCGCCTGAGTACGGACGGTCCAGCCGGCGCCGGAATTGTTCGGCAATCCGCTGTCCATCCCCTTGGCATACCACTCGGTAATGAGGAACGGTTTGCCGGACCAGCGGACCCAGTCGGCCATGCGTCGGTTGTCGGGCGTCCAGGCGCCGTAGTAATTGACGGAGAGGACGTCGGCAAATTTGCCGGCCGCGCGGAACACCGGTTCGCGCCCGAGATCGCTGCCGTGCAGCCGCGAGCCGAGAAAAAGGTGGTTGGGGTCGGCCTGGCGGATGGCGCGGCTGACGATGCGATAGTAGGTTTCAACGAGGTATTCGAGAAAGGCGTTGGGGTCCTTGGCTCCGGCGCGGGCGTCGAGCCACGCCTGGGCCGCCCGCCGGTTCGGGTCCGCGGCGTCCAGCCTGAGGAATCGCTCGATGGCATCCGACGGAAACGGCAATTCGTTGTCCGAGAAGTGGCCGAGGAGATAGGGGTCGTCTTTCAGGGGGGCGATCATCTTGCGGGCCCGTTCGTTGCAGAAGGTCTCGAACTCGGGCTCGAAGACGAGGATGCAGTCGTTCGTGAAGCCGACGTGGCCGGTGGCCTGTTGCGCCCTTCCGCGCTCTTTGGCGTAACTGCTCATGAAGTTCAGTTGGGTGGTATAAGGGAACATCAGGGGCTCGCTCTGGAACGCCTGCCAATCGGACCAGCAGCCGAGCGTGTTGAACCCATTCTGGGCGAGGAGGGCGGCGGTGGCTTGGGCCCATTGTTTGTCGGTTCCGAACCGCGCGCACAGAGCCGCCTTGCCGTTGTCCATCCCGTTCCGACTCACCGAGCAGCAGCCGACGCTGTAGAAAAGGCTTCCTGCGGGATCCACGAGCCACCACCGGCCGTCCACCTGGCGGGCGCGAAAGAAACCGGCTGCGGGGACTTTCCTGTCGGCCCTGCCGCCGAACGGGTTCAGGCGGACCGTCTTCGGCGGCACGAAGCCGGCGAGGTGCTCCAGGGTGACGGTTTTCTGGGGGGTCCACTTGGCGTCGGCGGTCTTGCGCTTGGCGTCGACCATGATGAAGCCGCCGTCCTCGGCGGCCGTCGCCGCCGTCGGCAGGACGACCAGCAAGCCGACGATCCAGACCAAAACCACTATCCGCATCATCCTTGTGGACCTTCCAGGCTGTACCGCACGGGCGCTCAGGATCCCGTCAAGAATGCCCGGGCGACGTACATGCCGACGAAGAGCGCCGCGAAGAGCGCCACGAGGCCGTGGATCTCGCGCGCCCGGCGCGTGACGAGTTTCAGAAGGACGTAACTGATGAACCCCCACGCGATGCCGTCCGTGATCGAGAAACTGAACTGCATCACGACGATCGTCAGAAAGGCCGGAATCGCCTCGTCGTAGTCCTCCCAGCGGATCTTTCGGACGCTGCCCATCATCATGACGCCGATCACGACAAGCACCGGCGCGATGACCGGATAGAACTTGATCTCGACCGGCGTGCCGGCGACAACCTGGCGGAGCGTTTCTCCGGTCTCGGCGTGAATGAAGTGCACGCCCATGCCGACCATCTCCACGAGGGGTGCGAAGACGAGGGCCAGAAGCAGCAGCACGCCGGTGACAATGGCCGCCAGACCCGTCCGCGCGCCCTCTTTCACCCCTGCGGCACTTTCAACGTAGGTCGTAATGGTGCTCGTGCCGACGATCGCGCCCATGACCGTTCCAGCGGCATCCGAGAAAAGGGCCCAGCGGGCGCGCGGGAGTTGGCCCTTTTCGTCCAGGAACCCCGCGCGCTCCGAAACGCCGATGAGCGTCCCGACCGTGTCGAACATATCCAGGAAGAAAAAGATGAAGATGACGAGGAGGACGTCGGCCAGCGAATGGTTCCTGAAAAGGTCGAGGGGCTTTCGGAAGACGGCGCCGAGGGTTTCGTGAGGCCAATGAGGCAGCGCGACGACGCGCCCGAGAAGCGACTCGCTCGGGCGCGGCTCGGCGAGGACGACACGGACCGCGCCGGGAGGCACCGGCACGGTGGCATCGACGGCGCCGCGCGTGATGCCGGCCCGCTCGAGGAACTGCCCCTCGGTGATGCACTCCAGGCCGTCGGGCTGATGGTAGGCGACCCGCCCCAGGACCACCGCGAGGATCGCCGTCGCGAGGATGCCGCCGAGGATGGCGCCGCGGAACTGGAGGGTCGTCAGGACGGCGGTGACGGCGATCCCCGCGAGCACGACGAGGACAACGGGGTTTGCCAGATCGCCCAGGCGGACGAGCACGGCCGGACTGTTCTGGACGATGTCGCCGTATTGAAGTCCGACGAAGGCGATCAAGAGACCGATGCCGACGGCGATGGCGTACTTGAGGCTCTCGGGGACGGCCTGCATGATCGCCTCGCGCAGGCCGACGAAACTCAAGCAAAGAAAAATCGCGCCGGCGATGAGGTTCGCCAGGAGCGCCTCCGGCCAGAGAAACCCGAAGCCCAGGGCGCTACAGACCATGAAGGCGAAGAAGAAGTTGTGACCCATGGCAGGGGCCAGCGCGAACGGATAGTTCGTCAGGATACCCATCAGGAAACAGGCCAGCGCAGAGCAGACGCACGTGGCGACGAAGACGTCGTTGCGGGGCATGCCGACGGCGGAAAGGACCGCCGGTTGGACGAAGAGGATGTAAGAGAGCGTCAGGAACGTGACCAGGCCGCCGCGGATTTCGGCCCCCACGGTGGTCCCGTGCTCACGAAGCCGGAACATGCTCCGAGCCTCCCTTCGTAAATCGCCGGTCCGGACGCCGCGCCGGCGTGAGCATCTCGGCCGCTATTTTTCGACGGCAATCGCCTCGGTGGGGCAGGCCTCCGCCGCCTCGCAGACCGCGTCCTCATGCTCGGCCGGGACCGGGTCGGCCTTGACAACGGCCGTGTCGCCCGGCATGTCGAACACGTCGGGACAGATATCGACACAAGCCCCGCACCCGACACAGAGTTCGGCATCGACTCGGGCTTTCATCGCAAGCCTCCTCTCGCTCTCGGCCGCCGGCCGGCGGCAGGATCACGCGGCGCCTTCTCATAGCACAAGGAGTCCGGCCAGTGCAAGAAAGAAGAAGGGAACGGGCAACTACCCGTTCCCTTGATCAGCCGCATGCGCGCCGCAGTCTCCGCGCTCGGCACCTCACGCGCGCCGAGACATGCCCGCGGAAATTCCGGCGCGCCGGAACCCGGCCAGGCAAAGAGGGACCTGCCGCCCTCAAAACCACGGGCGGCGGATGGCGCCCCCTTACTTCCTGGGCGTCAACTTGCCACAGGCCACGCCGAGCATCTTCAGCGCCGCCTTGTCCGCCGAATAGATGACGGACTTGCCCTTGCGGGTGCCGATCACGATCCGCCCCATGCGCAGCAGGCCGAGGTGATGGCTGACGGTGGGCTGCTTAAGGCCGAGCCCTTTGCACAGCGCGGTGACATTCTTGGGGCTCTGGGACAGCATTTTCAAGACGCCCAAGCGAGTGGGGTCCGAAAGAAGACTGAACCCGCGCGCCCACTCCTGCAACTGCGCTTTCCCAACGTTCTTCTTCGCCATGGATGCTTCCTTTCCCGTCCCCCCTGCCCATACGTCAAGTGGATGCCAAACCGGGCGCTCGCGCGCCGCAGCATTCGCCCCGAGAGGCCGACCCCCTCCCCGGATTGTCCTCAGGGTACATCCGAGGGTACGGCAACGATGGGAACCGCCCTTCTCTTCTCACCGGGTCCCACGTGGTGATGCTACCTTTAAATATACCATGGAAGCCAAGCATGTCAAGCAAGGAGTTTAGTGAAATTTTCCTCTTTTGCTCCAGCGAAGAAGCGTGAATCACTCGACCTCGCCCCAATGGAAAAACCCGCGGGTTCAGCCCCCCGCAGGCCCTGCACCACGCATGGTGGGCGATACTGGACTTGAACCAGTGACCTCCTGCGTGTCGAGCAGGCGCTCTAGCCGTCTGAGCTAATCGCCCACACTTCAACAAAGTCGATTCAATGATACGCCTCGGCGCGCCGGTGTCAAGCCCAAACGGTTTCGCCCGGCCGAATCACGCCAGCAGGCGGTTGAGGGGCAACTGGCGCACCGCGGCGAGTACGTCCGGCCCCACGACGCCCGCACGGAAATCCGTCGCCCGGTCTTCCGGCACAAGGCCGAGGACCCGAACGCCCGTGACGCGCCAAATCTCGTCGGGGCTGGTCATCTCCGCCAAGTCCGGCGACTCGTGGTTGTAGCGGTTGATGACGACGCCGGCCACCGCGAGGCCCCGAGCCCGCGCCGCCTCGATCACCAGGGCCGTATGGTTGATCGTCCCCAGCGTCGACCTCGCGACGACCAGGAGCGGCAAGCGGAATTCCTTCGCGAGGTCCGCCACGCTCATCGCCGGCGTCACGGGGCAAAGGATCCCGCCGATGCCCTCGACGAGGAGAATTTCGTGGGCGTCGCGGAGGCGCCGCCACGCCTCCCACATCGGCTCGAGATCCGTTTCGACGCCCGCCCGCGCCGCCGCCACCGTCGGCGCCAGGGGCGCCTCGAACCGGATCGGCGAAATCTCCTCGAGCGTCTCGGGGGCCTCGGCCGCCTTGGCGAGGAACTCAGCATCCTCGGAGACGAGGCCTTCGCGCCGGCGGACGCAGCCCGAGGCCACGGGTTTGAAGACGCCGACATCCCGCCCGCTCTCGCGAAGAACGATGGCCAGCGCCGCCGCGACGACGGTCTTCCCGACGCCCGTGTCGGTGCCCGTGATGAAGAATCCGCGATTCATTCGCCGGTGACCTCCGCGATGCCCTTCGAGACGCCCGCGACGAGCCGCCCCAGGCTCTCGTCCGAAATGCAGTAAGGCGGCATGAGGACGACGACGTCGCCGAGCGGACGCACCCACACGCCGTGACGACGCGCCGCCACGCAAGCCCGCCAAGCGCGGCGCTCCTCCGGCGGAAAGGGCTCGCGCGTCGCGCGGTCGGCCACCAGTTCGATGCCCGCCATGAGTCCCTTGCGGCGAACCTCGCCGACGTGCGCGCGTTCCGCCAGCCGCGACAGGCCCTCGGCCAACTGCCGGGCTAACTGGCCGATGCGATCCAGAACGCGGTCCTTCTCAAAGACGTCGAGGCTCGCCAGCCCGGCCGCGCACCCGAGCGCGTTGCCCGTGTACGTATGGCCATGATAGAACGTTCGGCCGGAGGCCGGCTCGCCGAGGAACGCCTCGTAAATTCTCTCAGTCGCGAGAGTGGCGGCGAGAGGCAGGTAGCCCCCGCTGATGCCTTTGCCGAGACACAACAGGTCCGGCTCGACGCCCTCGTGTTCACATGCGAAGAGCCGACCCGTCCGCCCGAACCCCGTCGCCACCTCATCACAAATGAGGAGAACGTCGTGCCGCCGGCAGGCGTCGGCCACGCGACGCAGATACCCCTCGGGATGGACGATGATGCCCGCGGCGCCCTGGACGCACGGTTCGAGGATGACGGCGGCCACTTCCCGGCCGCGCGCCTCGAGCAACTCCTCCATCCGCTCCGCGCACGCCATGCCGCAGCCTTCCGGCCCCAGGCCAAGCGGACAGCGGTAGCAATATGGCGAGGGCGCGTGGAGCGTCGGAAAGAGGAGCGGCCGGTAGGTCTCGTGAAACAGGTCGATTCCCCCGACGCTCACGGCCCCGAGCGTGTCGCCGTGGTAGCCGTGCATGAGGCTGACGAACGTCGTCTTCTCGGGCCGCGGGCGCTTGCACTGTCGCCAATACTGGAACGCCATCTTGAGGGCGACTTCGACGGCCGTCGCCCCGGAGTCGGAGTAGAAGACGCGCGACAGGCCTTTCGGCGCAAAAGCGACAAGGCGTTCGGCCAGTTCGATCGAGGGCGGCGAGGCGAGACCCAGAAGCGTCGAATGCGCGATCCGGTCAAGTTGGCGTCGGACGGCATCGTCGATCTCCCGCCGCCGATGGCCGTGCAGGTTGCACCACAGGCTCGAGATGCCGTCGATATAGCGGTTGCCGTCCGTGTCGATGATGAACTCGCGCTCGCCTCGCTCGATGACGACGGGGTCGCCCGCGACCCACTCGGCCATCTGGGTGAAGGGGTGCCAGAGGGAGGCCTTGTCGGCCCGGCGCAGGCGCTCGGAGCGGTCGCGCGGAAGGCTCATGGGGCCTCGAACCCGATGCGGACGGAGGTGCCAACGTCGGCCGCAAGACGCGAGGCAGCACTCTGGCGGTTGACGGCCACCTCGAGGAAGCCCGCGCTGCCGACGTAGGCGAGCAACATGCCGGCGGCGACGTCGCTGTAGGCCCGCGAGAGGCCGCGGATCACCGCCCCGCCGACGTAAACCACGATCCGGGCCAGTTCCGATTCGGTCAACTCGCCCGCGATGACGTTCGTCACCAGGTTGCCGAACGGATCCACGTAGAGCACCTCGCCCTTGACGGCCCCGGCCTCGCGGCGCGACGCGGGAACGTCGAGCCGCTGGATAGATTCGATCTCCGGCCCGAGGTTCTCAAGGGCCGCGCCGCACGCCAAAGCCGCGCCGACGGGAGCGAAAATGTCCCGCCCGTGGAATGTGCTTGACACGTCGGAGCGGAAGAGCGCGCGGTCCTCGACGCTGACGACGCGGGCGGCCGCGGCGCCCGTGCCTCGCCCGATTTTCCCGCCGAGGACGACCGTCAGAAGCCCATTGTCCGGGGCCAGATAGGTTTGTCCCGCCGATTCGGCCGCCAGTACCCGGCGCGCGGAGCCAACCTGAGGGTCCACAACGGCCACGTGAATCGTGCCTCCGGGAAAGGCCCGCACGGCACTGGCCAGCATGAACGCGGCCGTCCGCACGTCGTGCCGGGGCACCTCGTGCGAGAGGTCCACCAGCCTGGCCGAGGGGCACCGCTCCAGGATCACCCCTTTCATCTGGGCGGGGTAGGTGCTCGCAATGCCGAAATCCGTCAACAGCGTGATGATGCGGGACACGGGCGTCTCCTTTCGGTCGGCCAATTATCAAGCATCCCGCCGGCCAGGTCAAGCGGCACGCCGGTAAGCGCCTGAGTGCCTGCGTGCCTCCGTTGACAACAGCAGTCAGACCACTTCCCACAGGGGGAGAAGGCGGGAACAGAGAACCGGCAACCGGGAACCGAAAAACACGGGCACCTTCTCAGAGGGGCAAGAGGCGGGGGCGCCGGCATCAATGCAGGGGCTGCCCGGGCGGAGGCGGTAGTCGTCTGTGCCGTCGTCCACGAGCCGCGGGTCCGCGGCGAGGCCGTGCGCATCGCGGCGCGCTCTGGAGCGCCCCTGCGCCGGCCGGCGCTACGCCGGGTAACCCACGGTCTGGGCGTAGAGGACGCGCTGGTCGGGCCGCAGTTTCAACTCCGCAGCCAGGGCGGGCTTATTGCAGTTGTGGAACCAGGCGGCCAGGCCTTGCGAGGCGGCAAACAGGTACACGTTTCCGGCGATGAGGCCCGTGGCGACGCAGTAATAGGATTTCTGGATCTCCGGGTCTTTCAAGCCCGGCTCCTGGAATCTGGCCTTGCTGAACTTGGCGATGTCGGCGACGAAGATGAGATTCACCGGCGCCTTGGCCGCGCCGCCCCCGCGACCGTGGTCGGCAACCTTGGCGCGCAGGTCCCCGGCGACAACCGGCGCCAGGCGGTGAGGAACCGCCTCGTAGAGGTACACGCCTTCGGGCAGGATGACGTAAAGGTCGATTTCCTGGGAGTTGCTGGCCGATGCAGCGGTTCGACCCACCTGGCCGCCCCCCTTGTCGCGGTTCACGCCGAACGCCGACCAGAGAAGATTCGACAGCATCTGCGGGGGCAGCGCATCCGGCTTGATGCTGCGATTGGTCCTTCTTTCCTGGAGGGCCGCCAGGACGGACTTGCCGCCGTCGGTCTGGGGCTTCGGCAGCGCAATCGGTTGCAGGCCCTGCGCGGGACCGGGCGCCGTGCCGGCCTCCTCGGCCCTGGCGAACCCTGCGGCGGCCAGCACGGTAAGGACCGGCACGGTCTTTAAGAGTGTTCTGCGATTCATGTGATCCTCCGTTCTTCGTTTATTCCCCCCTGATTCGCAGGTAGCGAGGCCCGCCCTTGCGGCGAGCCGACCTGCGATGCGCGGGCTACTGCATCGCCCGGGCCGAGAGTTGCCGCCAGGCGGCCATCGAGCGGGCCAGGTTGTCCTTGGCGTCGCCCTTGACGCCGTAGCCTTGGAGGCCGATGGGCCCCCGGTAATTGACCGCCTGCAATTTCTTAAGCAGCGGCACCATGTCGAACGTGCCCTGGTCCAGCGTCTGAATCAGGCGGCCCCATCCGCCGCCGGGGGCCTTCGAGTCGGCCCCGTTGATGCTGACCATGAACAGGTGCGGGGCGGCCTCTTCCAGGAGCGTGGAAATCTTGTCCTCGTCGCCCACGGCCAGGCAGTGGCACAGGTTGAAGGTGACGCCGAAGTTCTTGCGGTCCACCTTCCTGGCCACGCGCACGGCGTCCTGCACCCGCTCGGTCCAGTTGCCCACGTGCGGATAGATGGCCACGCGGAGGCCCTGGGCGGCGGCCAGGTCGGCGATCTCCCGGAGGCCCTCCACGGCCGTCGCGTCGCCGTCGGCCGACGATTTCGGGTAGTCCTTGCTGCTGATGTGCAGCCAGATGAGCGTGTCGTGGCCCTTGAGGGCGGCCAGGGTGTCCTTGAGACGCGGGTCGAACTGGAGTTTGTCCTTGTCGAGCGTCACGCCGCAATAGATGGCGAAGATCTTGAGGCCCCGCTCCTTGGCCTGCCCGGCCGCCGCCTGAGAGGCCTTGGGGTCGCCCAGCGTCCAACTCAGGCCCGCGTAGCCGAGTTCCTTCACCAGGTCCAGGTCCTTGGTGTAGGTGTCCATGGCGTAGAAGGGATTGGGCATGGCGGCGGCCTCCTTCGCTTGCGCCGGCGCGGCGGACTCCTTTATCTCGGCCGTCGCGGCCAACCGCGCGGCCGTCACCAGTGCGCCGCCCAGGACGGCGGCCGCTGCTGCAAACAGTGTCCGGTTCATGTCGTGCCTCCGATTCATCGGGCCTTCGATTGGGACAAGGCCGCCTCCCGCCGCCTCGCGGCAAGCCGAGTATATACCGGCGGGGCATGCCGTGTCAAAAGCGGTTCGGCAGTCCCGATTCCGTCACTTGCCCCGGCCGGCCGCACGCACTATAGTGGGGTTGCGCGGGAAAGTTGCCAGGAAGGCGGGCGTCCGATGGACCAGCCGACGGGTGCGGATGTCGTCATCATCGGCAGCGGCGGGGCCTCAAGATCCGCGAAGTAAGCGTCGCGACGATTTACGGCGAAGCGAAGTCGAAGATCAATCCCGTGACGGAACCGCTGCGTTTCCTGCGGCTTGCGCTGCGCTATATAATAGGAATGGAGTGAGCGAGGAAAGCCGCATGGACCCGGCTGCGGGATGGCTCGACGCAATGGTGCGGACCCAACTGGCGAGCCGCGACATCCGCGACCCGCGCGTCCTGGAGGCGATGCGGCGAGTGGACCGGGCGGCCTTCGTGCCGGCCGACCAGAAAGTTCACGCCTACGAGGACCGGCCGCTGCCCATCGGCGCGGGCCAGACCATCAGCCAGCCCTACATGGTCGCCATCATGACCCAGAGCCTCGACCTCCGCGGGACGGAGCGGGTCCTGGAGATCGGGACGGGCTCGGGATACCAGACGGCGATCCTCGCGCTCCTGGCGGCCGAGGTCTATACCATCGAGGTCCACGCGATGCTGATCGCGCAGGCGCGCAGCACGCTGGAGCGGCTCGGCCACAGGAACGTCCGTTACCGCGCCGGCAACGGCCGGGCGGGCTGGCCCGAGGAAGCGCCGTTCGACCGCATTCTCTGTGCCGCGGCGGCGGAGGAAGTCCCGCAAGTCTGGCTCGAACAACTGGGCGACCCGGGCGTCCTGGTGACGCCGGTGGGCGCGTTCGGGGGGCAGATTCTCGCGCGGCTCGAGAAGCGCGGCGGGCAGGTGGACCGGATCGAGTTTTGTCCGTGCCGATTCGTCCCTCTCGTCGGCGGAGCGGACGAACCGTAGTGCTTCGCGTCGGGGCGCCTAAGCAGCCGGCGCGTTATGTGGCGTAGGAATGGAGGCCGGCGAAGAGGCGCGAGAGATTCGCCCACAAGAGCGTGATGAGGATGCACGCCGTGCCCGCCAGGACCAGGAGCGACCCCGCCACGGGCGACCGGGGGCCGCGAACCGCCCGGAAGTGCAGGTACGCCAGAAACACGAGCCACGAGACGAAGGACCAGAGTTCTTTCGGGTCCCAGTTCCAGTAGTCGCCCCAGGCGAGTTTGCCCCACCAGGCACCCAGCACCAGGCCGAGCGTCAGCAGCGGGAAACCAAAGCACACCATCGTGTACGTCGCCCGCTCGAGGGAGGCCGAGCCGCCGACCAAAGTCTTCCCGACACGCTCCGCCGGGCCACGAACCAGGCGCCCGAACGCCTGGACCGCCGCCTTGCCGAGAACAACGTAGGCCGCCAGGTACGTCGCAACGTGCGGGACGAACAGGGGACTCTGGAGCGCGGCCGGCAGGTGCTGGGGATCGGGGTTGAACACCATCGCCACCGGAAAGAGCACCACGGCCGCGAGAACGGCATCCGCCCACTCCGCCCCGACGCGAAGCGCCCGGCGGCAGAAGAGCGAGATCGGCAGCATCAGCGCGCCCATCGTCAGGAACACTTCGTAAAGGTTCTGGAGCGGCGCGTGCTGAACTTCCTGCCACCGGACGAGCCAGGCGGCCAGCGAGACGGCGAACCCCGCCGCATAGAGCGCCCATCCCGGAGCCCAAAGCACGCGCGGGGCTCTGCCTCCGGCGCGCCCCCGCCCGGCGAGCGCGCCCGCGACGAGCACGAGCGCGGACGCCACGTAGGCGCCCATCGCCACGAGGACCATCCAGTTAACGGGCGTCGGCCTGAACTCCATCGCTCCTCCGTCGCCTCAGGCCCGTCCAGGCGCGCTCGACCCAGAACCGCACGAACGCCCCCGCGACGAGCAGCACGAATCCCGCATAGACCGCGTAGAGCCCCGAATCCGAGCGGACCGAAAGGACCGTGTATTCTCCCCGCTCGTGATCGTAATCGTACTGGTAGAAATGGTACCCGCCCCAGCCGAGCGGATCGTTCACCTCAATCGTCTTCTCGGCCACCACCGCCCCGCCCTCCAGAACCGCCAGGTCGCTGAAGTAATCCTTCGGCATGCCCCGGGGCTGGACGAGCCAGAGATTCGGCGCGGCCTCCTTCGACAGATCTTCCGGCATAATCGGCGCGAGCGACAGACTCGCCCGATCCTCTCCTTCCGGCACGAGAATCCAACCGCGGAACTCCCGGTCGCGAACGGCGACCTCAACCTCCATGGCGGGCGTCCGACTCCGCGAATCCGGCGCCGCGCCTGCAATCTCCCCTGCCTCGCCGCGGACCGGCCGGGCGCCGGGCAAGTACCGGATCACACGGACGCGAAGCGCCGTCCGGCCGACGGAAACCTCCTCGCCTTCCTTCCACGCAATCGGCACCCAACCCATCTGGGGCGCGTGGCCCGGCGGCACCGGCATCCCGAACCACAATTCCCACGGCCCCTTGGCCGGGTAGTACTCGATCCGGAAATCCTTCAGGCCGACCCGGAACGGGAGTCGCCCGACCAACTCGCCCGTCGCGTCATCGGCCACCTCGTCGGTCGCGGTGCCCTCGGGGATCATCATGTAACCATGCGGAATTTTCTTCCGGCCGAGGAGTTTCTCTGCCACGGAGTGGCCCTTGTCAGAACCCCACATCGCCCCGACGAGAATGAGGATGCTGCCGACGTGCATCGCCACCAAGCCCGGCGACCGGAGGAGGCCCGTCCCGAAAAAGAAACAGGCGACCAGAAACGCCGCCAGCAGGATCCAGAAGACGGCGAGCGGTTCCGATGTGAACAGCGCGCGGGCGCCTTCGGCCCCCCGAAACGTCCCGACGACCGACAGCGCCGCGAGGGCGCCGACGGCCGCCAGCGTGACCCATAGCCCGATCGCACGCATCCGCCTCATCAGTTCCCTTTGCTGCCGAGCGAGGTGCTCATCCTACCAGAACGCGCCGGCCCTGGCCACAGGAAGATCGCCGAAACAGCCGGGTTTCGGGGCAAAGACGCCCTTTCTCCGGCCCTTCGCGCCGCCCCGCGGGTTTGTTATAATTGCGGCTTGCCTTCTAACGGGACGGCACGACATGCCAACGCGGAAACTTTCGGTCATCGGGCTGAACCACCAGACCGCCCCCGTGGCGGTGCGGGAAGCGTTCGCCCTCGGACCGGACCTGTCGCGGCGGCTCCTGAAGCGAATCCACGGCGAAGACGCCTTCGAAGAGGTCCTCGTCCTCGACACCTGCAACCGGACGGAGGTCTATTTCGTCACCGCGGATGCGAGCAACCCCCTCGCCTACCTCGTCGACCACATCGGCCGACTCAAGGGAACCGCCCCTTCCGCCGACCCGGCGCTTTTCTACCGCCATGACGGCCTCGCGGCCGTGGAGCACCTGTTCCGCGTGGCTGCATCGCTCGACTCGCAGATCGTCGGCGAGCACCAGATCCTCGGCCAAGTCAAGGCGGCCTACCGCCTGGCGGTCGAGGCCCACTCGGTCCGGTTCCTCCTCAACAAACTTCTGCACTGGGCGTTCCGCGTCGGCAAGCGCGTCCAGACGGAGACCGACCTTGGCCGGGGCTCCGCCGGCATCGCCCAGGCCGCCGTGGAACTCGCGCGGCGGCACCTCGGACGCCTGGAGGGAAAAACCATTCTCCTCGTCGGCGCCGGCCGAAACGCCGAACTCGCCGCACGCATTCTCCTCCGCGCGGGCGCCGGCCGGCTCGTCGTCGCCAACCGCACGGTCGAGCGCGCCCGCCGGTTGGCCGAGGGCCTGATGCGCCTGCCCAAGGGCAAGGAAATACCCGCGGACGAGACAGCCGACAACGCCGCCTGCCCTGCGCTCCTGCGCCAAGCAACTCCGGAAGCCGCCGCCTCAGAAGACGTCGGCGGCGCCGGGGAACCCTTGCGACCCGAGGCCGTCGGACTGGAAGAGATCCCGCGCCTCATCGGCAGCATGGATCTCGTGCTGGCATCCACCGCGTCGCCCGGGATTGTTCTGGACTACGAGACGTTGGCGGAACCGATCGCGGCGTCCGGCCGGCCGCTCGTCATCCTCGACATCGCCCTGCCGCGCGACGCGGATCCGCGCCTCGGCCACCTGCCGAACGTCCGGCTCTTCAACCTGGACGACCTGGAGCGCCTGGTCGAGGAAAACCTGGATCGCCGGCGCGCCGAAATCCCGCGGGCCGAGACGATCGTCGCCGAAGAGGTCCGCGCCTTCGACAAATGGGTCGGATCGCTTCAGGTCGCTCCGACCATCCGCCTCCTCCAGAAACGCCTCGAGCAGATTCAGCAGGACTTGGTCCGGCAATACGGCAGCCGGTTCAGCGATGCCGAGCAGCCGCAACTCGAACAATTCACGCAATCGCTCTGCGGGCGCCTCCTGCACGACCCGCTCACCTTCCTGCGCGGCCTGTCGGAAGAAGCGCCCTTGAGCGAAACCCTGGCCACCGTCGAGATCATTCGCCGAATGTTCGACCTCGACGCCCTGGAGCAAGACGAGTGAACCCCGGACGCGTCTATCTGGTGGGGGCCGGGCCCGGGGACCCGGGCCTCGTGACCCTGCGCGGCCTCGAATGCCTCCGCGCAGCCGACGCCGTCGTGTACGACCACCTCGTCTCCGAGCGGCTCCTGGACGAGGCGCCCGACGGCGCGGAGCGCATCTACGTCGGCAAGCAGGCCGGCCAACGCACGCTTTCGCAGGACGAGATCAACACCCTCCTCGTCGAGCGGGCCCGCGCGGGACGCTCCGTCGTCCGCCTCAAAGGGGGGGACCCGTTCGTGTTCGGGCGCGGCGGCGAAGAGGCCCTCGCCCTCGCCGACGCCGGCATCCCATTCGAGGTCGTCCCGGGCGTGACGGCCGGCGTCGCCGCAGCCGCCTACGCCGGCATCCCCGTCACGCACCGGGGCCTGGCGAGCGCCGTCGCGTTCGTCACGGGCCACGAAACGGACGACAAGGGCGAATCGGGCCTCGACTGGAATTCGCTCGCCCTCTGGAAAGGGACGCTCGTCTTCTACATGGGCGTCGCGAATCTCGCTTCCATTTGCGAGAACCTGATGGCGCACGGCCTGGCGGCGAACACGCACGCCGCCGTCGTCCGCTGGGGCACGACGCCCCGGCAGCGCGTCGTCGCCGGCACGGTCCAGACGCTCGCGGAGCGGGCGCGCGAGGCCGACCTCGCGCCGCCCGCCGTCATCGTCATCGGCGAAGTCGTTCTCTTGCGGGACCGCCTCGCGTGGTTCGAGCAGCGTCCGCTCTTCGGCCGGCGGATCGTCGTCACGCGCGCCCGGAGCCAGGCATCGGCCCTCGCGGGGCGCTTGGAGGCGCTCGGCGCGATGGTCGTCGAATCGCCCGCCATCCGGATCGAGCCGCCCGCCGACCCGGCCCCTTTGCGCCGCGCGATTGAAAACCGCGATGCGTTCGACTGGATCCTCTTCACGAGCGCGAACGGCGTCGAGGCGTTCTTCGGCGCCCTGGCCGACGCGGGGCTCGACGCCCGCGCGCTCGCGCGCCAGCGCATCGCCGCCATGGGCTCGGCGACGGCCGAGCGCCTCGCCGCGTTCGGCGTCCGCGCGAACCTCGTGCCGGCCACGTTCACGACCGAAGGGCTGGTCGAATCGCTCGCGGCACAGGCCAATCTCAAGGGCGCCCGCATCCTCTGCCCGCGTGCGGACATCGCCCCGAAGGAACTCGTGGAGCGCCTTGCGGCCTGCGGCGCGAACGTGACAGAGTTGACGGCCTACCGCACGGTGGCGAATAATGAGGGCGCGGAGACGATCGCCGCAATGCTCGCCCGCGACGAGGTCGACTGGCTCTCGTTCACCAGTTCGTCCACCGTGAAGAACTTCTTCTCGGCGATCCGGGTCGGTGCGGTCCGCGCGTCGCGCGCCCGGTCGGCCAGCATCGGGCCGAGCACCAGCGCGGCCCTCCGCGCCGTGGGCATCGAACCGGCAGCCGAGGCCGACCCGCACACGATCGACGGCCTGGTGGCTGCCATCGTCGCCGCCGAAGAAGCGGAACGCCGATGATCGGAATCTCAAGACTCTATTGCGGTGCCCGCGAACGCTCGGACGCCCTGCGCTACGGTGAGGGCGCCGCGCGCTCGACCAGCCGCATGCCCCGGCCCATTGTCGTCTGGAACTGCACGCGCGCGTGCAACCTGCGGTGCGTGCACTGCTACACGGCCTCCACCGGCCCCGCGGGCAAGAAGGAACTTTCGACCGACGCCGGGCTGGCAATGCTCGAGGACCTGGCCCGCTTCGGCGTCCCGGTGGTGCTCTTCTCGGGCGGCGAGCAGCTCATGCGACAGGACCTCTTTACGCTCATTCGCCGCGCAGCGGAACTCGGCATCCGGCCGGTCCTCTCGACGAACGGCACGCGCATCGACCGCCGCGTGGCCGAGCGGTTGCGGGAGGCGGGCACGCGGTACGTCGGCGTGTCGCTCGACGGCCTGCGCGAGACGAACGACGCGTTCCGCACCGTCGAGGGGGCGTTCGACCAGGCGCTGGCGGGCATCTGTCACTGCCGCGAAGCGGGGATCAAAGTGGGCCTGCGGTTCTCGATGACGCGCCGCAACGCCGCCGAGATCGGCGACGTCTTCGACCTCGTCCGCGACGAGGGCCTGCCGCGCGTCTGCTTCTACCATCTCGTCTACGCCGGCCGGGGAAATCTCCTGAGGCGCGAGGACCTCGACCACGAGGCGACGCGCCGGGCCGTGGACCTCATCATCGACCGGACGGCCGGTCTTTACGCGGTCGGCCACCGCGCGGAGGTTCTCACGGTGGACAACCACGCCGACGGACCGTACCTATACCTGAGGATGGCCCGCGAGAAGCACCCCGGGGCCGAGGAGACGCTCCGGCTGCTGCGGCAGAACGGCGGCAACGCGAGCGGATCGCGCATCGCCTCCATCGGATGGGACGGCGAGGTTTATCCCGACCAGTTCTGGCGTCACAAGTCGCTGGGAAACATTGCGGAACGGACGTTCGGCGAAATCTGGTCGGACGGCACGGACCCGCTTCTGGCCGCCCTGCGCCACCGCCGGGCGCATCTGAAGGGCCGATGCGCGCGGTGCCGGTTCCTCGACCTCTGCGGCGGGAACTTCCGGGCCCGGGCCGAGGCCGTCACCGGCGACCCCTGGGCGCCTGACCCGGCATGTTATCTGACGGACGACGAGATCGGCCTTACAGGCGAGGTCGGCGAGGAGTAACACGTGGATGGCACCGGACCTTCAAGCGGCCGCCCGAGGTTCACACCTCGTCTGATCGCGTGGGAACTGACGCGCGCGTGCCGGATGGCCTGTCGCCATTGCCGCGCCGCCGCCCGCCCGGTAGCCGACGCCGACGACCTCACGACGGACGAAGGTTACCGGCTGCTCGAGAACATCGCGTCGTTCTGCCAGCCGATCCTGATCCTGACGGGCGGGGAACCGCTCCTTCGCGGCGACGTGTTCGACTTGGCGAAGCGCGGCCGGGCGCTCGGCCTGCCGGTCGTCCTGGCGACATGCGGCATGGGCCTGGACGACGAAACGGCGCAGCGTCTCATGGACGCCGGCATCCGCCACATCTCCATCTCGCTGGACGGCGCGACGGCCAAATCGCACGACGCCATCCGCGGCGTTCCGGGCGCGTTCGACGCCGCGCTGCGGGGCATCGAGGCGGCCAAGCGGGCAGGCCTGTCGTTCCAGGTCAACACGACCGTCGCGCGGTACAACGTCGCGGAACTGCCGGCCATCCGCGACCTGGCCATTTGCCTGGGCGCGATCGTGTTCAACCCGTTCTTCCTGGTGCCGACCGGCCGGGGCCGCGAGATCGCCGACGAGGAACTCTCGGCCGAAGAGTACGAGGCAACGCTTCGGTGGCTCGCGGAGCAGCGCGGCAAGTCGGCAACGCAGATCCGCGTGACGTGCGCCCCGCAGTACCAGCGGATCCTTCGCGAGCGGCGCCGGGCGGGCGAGCCCGAGCCGCAGGGACAAGGGTGCATGGGCGGCAAGTCGTTCGCCTTCGTCGCACACAACGGCAAGGTCCAGATCTGCGGATTCCTGGACGTCGAGTGCGGGGACCTGAGGCGTGAAGGCTTCGACTTTCACAAGATATGGGAGACGTCCGAGGTCTTCCGGAAGGTGCGCGACGTGGGATCCTATCGGGAAAGTTGCGGCGAGTGCGAGTACGGCCCCGTATGCGGCGGATGCCGGGCCCGCGCTTACGCTATGACCGGCGATTACCTGTCGGAAGAACCGTTCTGCCTTTACCGGCCGAAACGCACCTCCGCGAAGGAGTGACGCCCGAGGACCGCGATGGACAGCGAAGACCAGCGGATTCTTTCGCTCCTTCAGACGGAGTTTCCGGTCGCGGCACGGCCGTTCGACGTGCTGGCCGAGAGACTCGGTATGGAGCCGGAGGACTTTCTTGCGCGCATCCGGCGTCTGGCGGAGGCCGGCGTCATCCGGCGCGTCGGCCCGGTCTTCGACTCGCGGCGACTGGGCTACACCTCGACGCTGGCGGCATCGCGCGTGCCGGCCGAACGATTGGCGGAAGTCGCGGAGCGCGTCAGCCGGCTTCCCGGCGTGACGCACAACTACGAGCGCCGGGGCGACTACAACCTCTGGTTCACCCTGACGGCGCAATCGGAAAGGGAAATCGCGGAGACGCTGGACGCCCTGCGCCGGGAGACGGGCATCGTGTTTTACAGCCTGCCCGCGCTGGCTGCGTACAAGATCCGCGCCGTGTTCGGTGCAGACGAGGCGACGTCCGGAGTTCTGCCGCGAAAGGAATCACCCTCCCCAGAACTTGACGACAAGCAGAGGCAACTTGTGCGGACGCTCGGGGATGGCATCGCGATTGAGGCGGAGCCTTTCGCCTCCGTAGCGAAGCGCGTCGGCCGAACGGTCGAAGAGGTCCTTTCACAAATCCGCGCGTGGATGGAAGAAGGGGTTATTCGCCGGTTTGGAGCGGTCGTCGCCCATCGCCGCGTCGGATACCGAGCGAACGGCATGGCGGTTTTCAACCTGCCGGCGGACCGCGTGGATGAGGCCGGCCGCGCCTTGGCGGAGCGGCCCGAGATCACCCACTGCTACCGCCGCCCGCCGATTCCCGATTTCCCGTACACGCTCTACGCGATGATCCATGGCCAAAGCGAGGAAGCCGTCCGCGCTCTCGCGGACCGGCTGGCGCAGGAAATCGGCGCCGCCAATCATGCCCTCCTCTTCTCCACGACCGAGTTCAAGAAGTCGCCCATGCGCTATTTTGAGCCGGAGGACCGGCCATGAGGATTCGTGAAGTGCGGCTGACGGGGCCGAGGCGGATGAAAATCGCCGAGCGCAATCTGGAGATTGGGCCGGGCTACGCGATCGTCGAAATCGCCGCCTGCGGATACTGCATGACCGACGTCCACGTGTACCTGGGTCACGACCCCGACCGGACGTTGCCGGTGGTCCTGGGGCACGAGGCATCGGGCATCGTCGTCGAGACGAACCCGCCGGACGAGCGGATCCGGCCGGGGATGCGCGTGACGGGCGGATTCGAATACTGTTTCGCCACCCACGCGGCCGCGCCGACCGACCGGCTGATTCCCGTGCCGGACGACGTGCCGATGGAGCACGCGCTCGGCGAGCCGATCGCCTGCGTCGTCAACGTCGCGCGGGCGGCCAACCCGGAGCCGGGCGACGACGTCGTCCTCATCGGGTGCGGCGCGATGGGCCTGATGACGCTGACGTGTCTGGCCCGGAGCGCGGCGGCGAGCATCACGGCGGTGGACATCCGGGCGGACCGGCTCGCCCTGGCGCGCGAACTCGGCGCGACGCGAACGATCAACGCCAAAGAGACGGACGCGTGGCGGACCATCATGAACCAGACGCGCGGCAAGGGGGCCGAGGTCGTCATCGAGTTCTCCGGCAGCCCGGCGGGGTTCGACCTGGCGGCCAACGTGGTCCGCTACACGCGCGCCAAATTGCTCGTCCCCGCGAGCCACATGAAGCCCGCCACCTACGACCTCTGGCCGCTCGCCCTCAATGGGACGCAGGTAATCTTCGCCCATCCGGCCTGGTCGCTGGACTTCGACGAGGACATGCGGCGGGGTCTCCAGATGCTCCGGCATGGCCTGTTTGCGATGGACCGTATCCTGACGCACCGGTTCACGCTCGAGGAGGCGGCCAAGGGGATGGAGATGGCCGTCACGGGGACCGACGGGTACATCAAGGGCCTCCTTGTGCCAAACGCCTGACTGCGGGCTGACCCTCGCGTCTAGATGCCTGGTCGGTGAATCTTCGCTTGATTTCCCGGGTCCGTTCGCACAGAATCCCCGGAACCATTTCTGCCCGGACGGATTAGGACACGCAACAGACCTCCGGGGAACCCGGATGCGGCTGAAGCGGAAAGGCGGCTACAACGTCCCGCTGGCGGGGCGACCCGCGGGCGAGATCCGCGCGCCGGCGGAGGCCGACACGCTCTGGCTGCCGCTCGGGAGCCGGCGGTTCTCCTTCACGCAGTTGGCTGTCGGAAACGGGGAGGCGGTCAAGACGGGCCATGTCCTCGCCACGGACCCTGCGAACTTCGACGTGCCTCTGCTCGCGCCCCGCGCCGGGACGGTGCGGCTGGGGGCGGTCAAGGGCCACCTGGTCCTTGAGAACGCGCGGCGGGGACCGGCGGAAACGCATCCGGTCCACGGCGACGGGGACGCGAAGCGCCGCGCGCTGGTGCGTCTCGGCGCCTGGCCGTTTTTCGAAGACGCGCACACAGGCCGGTTGCCGGACCCCTTCGTCGCGCCGCGCGCAGTCATCGTTTCGACGGTGCGGCTCGAGCCGTTCCTCGCGCGCGGCGACGCGCAACTGGCCGGCCGACTGGACGCTTTCGCGCGGGGTCTGGAACACCTCCAGTCGCTCCTCGAGTACCAGCCCATGTACCTCGTGGTGCCGGACGTCGAAACCGAATTGGCGGAGACGCTTCACGAGAACCTTCGAGGCCTGGCGTGGCTTCAGATCGTGACGATTCCGCGGCGCTACCCGATGGACCACTTCGCCCTGGTCGCCCGCGGGCTCGGCCTGAAGGCAGGTGGGGACGGCCCAGTCTGGGCGGTGCGGACGGAAGGCGTGCTGGCGGCGGACCGCGCGCTTTCGGAATCGTGCCCCGTGACGGAACGAGTCATTTCGCTGGGCGGCCCGGCGGTCGGCCAGCCGGTGCATCTCTCGCTTCCGGTCGGATACCCGCTCGAGAAGATCCTCCTGGGCGCGATCGTCGAGGGCCTGCCGCGCGTGCTCACCGGCGGCGCCCTGACGGGCGAAGCGCTCGACCACACGCAGAAGGGGCTGGACGTGGAATGTGCGGGCCTGACGGTGTTGGCGGAGCCGAAGCGGCGGGAACCCTTCGGTTGGCTGCGGCCGGGATGGAACCGGGCGTCGTACAGCCGGTGTTACCTGAGCGCGCTTCACCGCCCGCAGCCGGAGCGCCTGACGACGGCGATGCGGGGCGAGAAGCGGGCGTGCATTGCGTG
>JAPLMM010000261.1 GCA_026387035.1 Planctomycetota bacterium | reverse complement strand
GTGCCGATCGACGACATCCTCCTCGAAGCCGAAGACAAAATGAAGAAAGCCGTCGACCATCTCCGCCAGCAGTTCCGGACGGTGCGGACCGGCCGGGCGTCGGCCGGCCTCGTCGAACACCTGAAAGTGGACTACTACGGCACGCCGACGGAACTGAGGCAACTGGCCACCATCACCGTCCCGGACCCGCTGCTGCTGGTCATCAAGCCGTTCGATCCGGGCTCGGCCGCGGGCATCGCGAAAAGCATCCAGGCCTCCGACCTCGGCATCACGCCGACCACCGACGGCAAGGTCATCCGCCTGGCGATCCCTCCCCTGTCGGAGGAGCGGCGGAAGCAACTCGTCCACCAGATCAGGGAAATGGCTGAGGCGACCAAGGTCGCCCTGCGGAACATTCGCCGCGACGCCATCCACCATGTCGACACCGAAGAAAAACAGAAACTCGCCAGCGAGGATAACGCCCGGGCCGCTCGAGACGAAGCGACCGAACTGGTTCACACGTGTGAGAAAGAAATCGGCGAAGTCCTCGAACACAAAACGAAAGAGGTGATGGAGGTTTGAGCCCTCTCCCGTCGTCTTGCACGAGGGACGAAGGAACGGCGTCCAAAGTCCAAGGTCCACGGTCTAAAGTCCAACTTCAAACAGCAAACGACAATGACCACTTCGCGGCTCCGCCGCGTGTTGGTCATTGTTGTTTGTCGTTTGCTGTTTGATCTATGGTCCCTCGCTTTTATTCAAGCCTCGCCGACCCAACGTCCGATAACACGCCTGGGAGCGAGGAACCCTCAGACGTCGTCTTCAAAATCGGACCGGTGCCGGTCTTCCCCTCCCCGGAAAGCGAGACGGGTGGAATGAGCCAACTGAATCTGGTGGATCGGGTAAAGTCATGGTTCGGTGTGGCGCGCGTCGAGAGACCGCGACGCGCCGGCGTGGGCGCGAAACCGTGGGCGGCGGCCTCGACCGCGCCGGCGGCGGGGCTCCTCCTGGCCGGCGCCGGCGGGAGCGCCACGGCGGTGCCGCCGATTTCCTCGGCATTCGACGGCAGGCCGGCGGCGCCCGCGGCCGGCGGGCCCGGCGCCCAGACCACGGCCGTCGCCACGGAAACCGGCAAGGCGCCGGACGCGCAGCGCCCGGAGCCCAACCCGGAATGGATCCGGTTGCTGAACACGCTGCCGGAACGGATTGCCGAATCGCTGGCGGCGAGCGCGGCCGGCGCGAAGGCCCTGGATAAGATCGGGCGCGAACTCGAAGGCCACCGCGACGCGACCCGATCGCTCGCCGAGTCCGTCCGCCAACTGCCCGACCTCGCAACCGACCAGGCGGCCGTCACGAAACGCACCAACGACCTCCTGGAACAGCAGACGCGGCTGGCGGAAGCGACGGTGGACGGCCTCGCGGGCATGCGGGGAGCACTGAGGAGCGTCGAGGAAAGCGCCCAGCGGCACCTGGTGTGCATCGCCCGGCTCGAAACCGCCCACCGCGAAGTCCTCGAAACCTATCAGACGCTCGTCCTCCGGACGCATCGGCGGCTGGGCCGACTGGCGATGCTGGCGGTGCTGCTGGCGTCGGCGGCGCTCGGCGGCGTCGGCTACGCCATCTACCTGACCATAGGATACTAAGCCTCCGTCCAAAGCAAGCGACCCCGACCTGCGAAAGGCCGGGGTCGTTTGCATTTTCCGCCTCGAACGCGCCGCCGCTACTCGGCGAGTTGGCCGGGCGCCTCGAGGGCGTCGCGAATCGTTTCCAGAAACTGCGCGCCCACCGCGCCGTCCACGAGGCGATGGTCCGCGGCGAGCGTCAGCGTCATCACTTTGCGGATTTCGATAGTGCCCTGACGCCCGACGACGCGGTCCTCAATCATCCCCAGACCGAGGATGGTGCTCTCGCCTGGGTTGACGATCGGGATGAAACTCCGGATGCCGAACATGCCCAGGTTCGTGACGGTCATGCAGCCGTCCTGATACTCATCGGGGCGGAGGCGGTTCGCCCTCGCGCGGGCGGCCAGGTCGGCGGTCTCGGCGGCAACCTGGCGGAGCGACTTCTTGTCCGCCTCGCGAACCACGGGGACAATGAGGCCCTCATCCAGGGCGACGGCAAGGCCGACGTTCACTTCGGTGCGGCGTTCGACGCCGCCGGACGCCCATCGGCTGTTGACGGCGGAGAAAAGCCGCAGCGCCTTCCCGCACGCCTTGATGACGAAATCGTTGAAAGCGACCTTCGGCCCGCCCTCGGCGTTCAGTTTGGTGCGCAGGGCGACGAGGTCGGTCACGTCGGCGTCCATCTCCAGGTAATAGCAAGGAATCGTCTGCTTCGATTCGCTCATGCGCTGGGCGATGACCCGGCGCATCAGGGTCAAGGGAACAATGTTGCCCGCCTCGCCCGGTCGAGTCGCTTGTGGCGACTTGGGGGGCGCGCCTTGGCCGGCGGCGCGGAGGACATCCTCCTTCATCACTTTACCGCGGACACCGGTGCCCGGAACGGCGGCGAGGTCCACGCCCTGGCGTGCGGCCAGTTTGCGCGCCAGGGGCGACGCCTTGACCGCGGCCGCGGTCCGGGCGGCGGCCTCGACGTCGGCCTCGACGATCCGACCGCCGGGGCCGCTACCGCGGATGCCCGCCAGCCCGACGCCCAGTTCACGCGCCCGGCGGCGGGCGCGAGGAGAAACCTTGATGCGGCCGCCCTCGGCGACGGCGGGAGCAACCGGCGCGACGGCGGCAACTTCGGCCGCTGCGGAGGGCACCGCCCCAGCCGCGCGTTTGGCAACCCGTTTCGCCGGGGCCGCGCCGGCCTCCGCAAGAACCGACGCCGGAATCTTTTCGCCGGGGTCGCCGACGACGGCGATGAGGGCCCCGACGGGCAGTTCCACGCCTTCCGGGGCGAGGATTTTCAGCAGCGTCCCGCGGTAGTAACTTTCGACCTCGAGGGTG
>JAPLMM010000260.1 GCA_026387035.1 Planctomycetota bacterium | reverse complement strand
GAGACGCTCGCGCCCCAGAGTCCGGCCTGCCAGAGGCGCCGGGCTGTCTCTGTCTGGAGGCGCCAGCCGTTGGTCGTAAGCAGTGGAAAATGCCACTGAGCAAGGGCGCGGACGATTTCCGCGAGATCGGGCCTCAAGAGCGGTTCGCCGCCGGCGAGGTTGACGAGGAGGGAGCCTGAGCAGGCGAGGTTGGCCGCCCCTCGCGCGAAGTCGGCGACGGAGAGTTCCTCGTCGCGGGAGTGGGGCTCCTGCCAGTAGGAGCAGATGCGGCAGCGGAAGTTGCAACGGTAGGTGACCTGCCAGGCGCACCAGACGGGCCGGCGGGCGACGTAGGCGCGGAGGAGGCGGACCTTTTTTTCGGAGGGCGAAAGTTGGGTGTTGGTTCGCGTCATAAGTTGTGTTTCGAACGGCATGGCTAAGCCACCCGCCTTCGCCGGAGGCTACGGCGGGCAAGCAAGCGGCACCCTCAGCGCCGGATGGGCGGGCCGAGAAACGGTTTGACGACCAGTTCGAAGAAGGTCCGCCCTTTGCCAATTTTGGCGCGCCGGGCGAGGCGAATCAAGGCTGCGGTCCGCGGACGGTGGACGGCGTAGGGAACGGTCTCGCGGGCCGTGATGAGATCGTCTTCGGAGAGGGCGGGGAGGGCGAGGGCAGGGCGACCGGCGCGGTAGGCGGCGGCGGGGTCGCCGACGAGCCAGCCGTTTTCCCTAGCGGCGGCGTAGGCCCGCGTGCCCGGCGCGGGAAAGTGCAGGACCGCTTCCACCCGGTCGGGGGCGAGGCGATTGAGCATCAAGAGCGTCTCGTCGAGCGAGGCGGGGGTTTCGTAGGGCGCGCCGATTTCGACCCGGGCGGCGCTTCGGACGCCGGCGCGGCGAAGGGCGGCAAAGGCGGCCGCAAGATCCCCGGCGGAGACCTCAAGATCGAGGATGTCGTTGCGGATAAGCGTCGAGCCGCTGCCGACCTCGATGAGGACCTCCTCGCACCCGGCGCGGGCGAGCAGCGGAGCGACGGCGTCGGTGACGTCGCGGGGCGCGAGAACGGTGCGAAAGGGCAAGGCCACGTCGCGGGCGTAGGCGTCGGCGAACTTGGCCAACCACTCGGGGGCGGAGACCCAGCGGGGATTGGTGATGCGGAAGCCGGCCATGTCGATGTGTTCTTCGGCGAGGTTAAACATCTCCTGGAGGATGGCGCGCAGGGGGCGGTGGATGACGGGCCAGGGTGCGGCGGGCTGGGGGGTCGGCACGGGAACGGGGGCGGCGGCCTGGCGTGTTTCGCCGCCGCGGGCGACACAGACCTCAGCGTAGCCGCCCGAATCGAGGACCAGGTCGGAAAGGTAGAGGTCGCGGGCGGGCGGCGGAGAGTCGCTGAGGGATTCCGGCGGGCGGACGGGGGCGTTGCGCATGATGCCCGATTCGCATTTGATCCAGAGGCCGGGGGTCTTCAGATGTTCGAGACCTTCGTGCGGCGCGTCGAGGTAGGCGGGGATGGCGCGGTCGGCCGGGCTGATGGCGACAGCCTGGACGCCGCTCATGCTCAGGCAGTCGTCGGGGCATCGAGCGGGATGGGGGCCGAACAGAAGGAGTTGGGCGCCGGTGATGCGAGCGAGGGAGTCGGCGATGCGGCGGGCGAGGTCGGCCGAAAGACTTTCGACGTACAAGGCGACGGCGTCAGGAGCGGTTCCGGTGAGGGCGGCGTCGAGGGCGGCTTCGTCACAGGATTCGAGAATGAGGAGCGAGGCGTCGTGGCCGCGGGCGCGCAAGACGGCGCCCAGCAAGGCGACTTCGTGGCGGTAAGGGTTTCGCTGGGCGTCCAGGTCGGCGGCGGATTGAACGAGGAGGACGCGCATGGGCTACTCCAGGGCGGCGGCGTCGGGAGCCAGACGCATCGCCTCGGGGTTGCAGAGGCGGTGGACGAGCGTCTCCATGGCGAGGCGTTCGTGGGCGGAGGTCTTGGCGGCGAGGTCGGCATCCACGAGAGCCTGATACGCGGCCGCGAGGTGGTCGGCGGAAAAAGCCTCGACGGCGCGGCGAACGCGCGCGAAGGCGCCG
>JAPLMM010000259.1 GCA_026387035.1 Planctomycetota bacterium | reverse complement strand
CGAGTGGGCCCCGCGCCTGATGAGCGCGGCCATCATCGGGTGCGACGCCCCGATCGCGTGGCTGGCGGTCTGGTACCTCGCGATCCAGCCCGACGTCTGGAAGGTGCCCGTCGCCGGCGCGATCGTCGCGGTGGCGACGAGCCTCGCGGGCCTCGAGATCGGCCGGCGCCTGCGCCTGCCGCCCCAGGACCGGGCCGTCTTCGGCCTTCAGGGCGGCATGGGGAACATCGGCTACACGCTGGGTGGGGCCTTGTGCTTCGCCCTCTGGGGCATCCAGGGCCTCGCCCTCGAACAGATGTTCTGCATGATGTGGCCGTTCTACGCCTTCCTTTTCTGTTTTCCGATCGCGCGGCACTACGGGGAGCGTGCGGCAGGGGCGGCCCGCGAGAAACCTGCGATGAGGGGTGGCACGGCGGGTCTTGCCCCGCCGTGCGCCTCACACGGCCAGCCCCTTCAGTCCCGGCGCGCCGGGACACGGCCGGGCAAGGCCGGCCGTGCCACACGTGCGCCGAAGCCGCCGGCCTGGCGCTACGCCGCCGGCGTGCTCCTCCGGAGCCTGACGGACCTCCGGAGCCTTCCTCTATATATGGTGACGCTGGGCCTCGTGCTGAACGTACGGGGCGTCGCGCCGCCGGAGGCCATCCGCCGGTGGCGCGTCATCGACGGCCTGATGGTCCTGGGGATTTTCCTTCAGTTCGGCGGCGTGGGGCTGACGGTCGAGGCGCGCCGGCTGCCGGCGTTCTGGAAACCGGCGCTCGGGACGGCGGCACTGAAGTTTCTCCTGAGCCCGGCCCTGATGCTCGGCGCGGCCCTCCTCCTGGGCCTCTCGGGCGTGCCGCTCTATGTCTGCCTGCTGCTGGCGGCGATGCCGACCGCCCTGTACTCGGTTCTCATGGCCAACCTCTTCGGCCTGAACAAGGACCTGGCGAACGCGACCTTTATCCTGACGCACCTCGTCTGCCTGGGCTTGGTGCTGGCGGCCATCATCGTGTGGGGAGCGGGCGGCCTCAGGGCGCTGGGCGGCGGATGAAGGCCGGGCTCCGCCCTTGACGGCCGCCGCGGCGGGCCTACGATGATGACGGGGCACGAATGGAGGAGCCTGGCGATGCGGATTGCCCGCTGGTGCCTGATGACCCTCGTGGGAGCCCTCCTGGTCCTCGTCTCCGTGTGCGCCGGCTGCAAGCCGGGCTGAGGCTAGCCCGTCCGAGCGGCCACGGCGGCCGCTCACCCAACCGAAAGACATTCATGGCCCGCCTCTCGATACGGATACTCCCGGCGCTCGTCGGCCTTGGGATGGTGCTGGCCGGTTGCAGCGGACCGGAGCCGCCGCCCGCGGCCGAGAACCCCGCAACGGGTGAACACTTTACCTCGCCGGCCCCGCCCGCGCCGAAGCCTCCCGCGCCTCTCCGCGACTACAAGGCCGTCGCGGTTTTCGTCGCCCTTTGCGACAACGCCCACCAGGGCATCGTGAAGGTGCCGGCCGCGCTCGGCAACGGGCAGGACCCGGCAAACAACCTGTACTGGGGCGCGGCGTACGGCGTGAAGACCTTTTTTTCGAAGTCGCCGCACTGGGCGGCCACGCCGTGCATCGCCCGGTTCGAGCATGACGCCGTCCTGGAAACGTGCGGGTTCGCGAGCCGGGGACCCGGCCCCACCGTGTACGTTGCTTTTCACGCTTACGACGGCGCCCGGATGAAAGAGGCCCTCACGGATTTCCTCGAGGACGCGGCGGGAAAGAGTGGCGGCCTCGTGGACCTCGTCTGCTTCGTCGGCCACAACGGGCTGATGGACATGCAACTGGAATCGTACCCGTCGCCGATGGGCGAGAGGCATCCCGCGGCCGTGGTCCTTGCGTGCAAGAGCCGCGACTACTTCCTCGAGCCGCTCCGCAAGGCGGGCGCCCAGCCGATCGTCACGACGACCGGTTTCATGGCGCCGGAAGCGTACACGCTGGACGCGATCATTCGGAGTTGGGCGGCGGGCGACCCGGCCGAGACCGTCTGCCGAAACGCCGCCGCCGCTTACGCCGAGTACCAGAAGTGCGGCGTGCGTGCGGCAGAGCGGCTGTTCGCAGCCGGTTCTTAGGAACCGGCCGGCGCGCTGCGAATCCACGGAGTCGGTTCTGATTTCGGAGGCTTTGGTTGACGGCGGGCATCGGTCGGTCGTAGAATAACGGGGTGGCCAGCGTTTCCCGGAAGGGGTCCATCATGGCGAACGAAACAGCCGGCAAGTACAAGATCCTCGTCGTTGACGACGATGCGGATATCCTCAGCACAATGGTCCTGTCGCTGGGGGAACTGGGGCAGACGATTCTGACGGCCGGCGACGGCCAGCAGGCGCTCGACACGATCGAGGCCGAAAAGCCCGACATCGTCGTCCTCGACATCATGCTGCCGAAGCGCGGCGGCTTCCTCATCCTCCAGCGGATCAAAGGCAAACGCGAGATGAAGGGCAAGCGGCCTCTCGTCTGCATGGTGACCGGCACAGGCGGTCAGCGGCACCAGCAGTTCTCCGAGCAACTCGGCGTGGACGATTATCTGGCCAAACCGTTCCCCCTCGACAACCTGGTCGAGATCGTCCGCGGATTCATCGAAGCCCTGGACGCGGGAGTCGAGGACGCCAGATAGGAGCACGAACATGACGTGGCACCTGACACGGCGGACATTTCTGCGGGGCGCGGGCGCGGCCGCATGCGGGGCGGCGGCCTCTCTCGGCAACGAAAGCCGCGCGGAAGAACCGCAGGCCGAAAGGATGCGGGCCCGGCCTCATCCGCAGGCCGAAGCCTGGAAAAATCGCATCGGCCTTGCCGAGAAGCCGGCCGACCCGGGCGCCGGCGTCCAGACGGCCATCGAGAAGTTGTGCGGGCCGGACGGCGTGCGCACGTTCGTCCGGAAGGGCGACCTCGTGGTCATCAAGCCGAACATGTCGTGGGCCCAGCCGCCCGAGATGGGCGCCAACGTCCACCCGGACATCGTCGCGCGGGTCGTCACCCTGTGCCGCGAGGCCGGCGCTCGGCAGGTGAAGGTCTTCGACAACGCGGTGGGGACGGCTTCGCAGTGCTACGAGTTCAGCGGCGTCGAGTCGGCGGCGCGGCGCGCCGGGGCCGAGGTCGTCGTCTGCGCCAGCCACCGCTTCCGCACCGTGCAGTTCGACGACCCGCGCGTGAAGAACCTGAAGGAATGGCTGATCTACGAGGACGCGCTGGCGGCCGACGTGTTCATCAACATCGCCGTCGCCAAGGTCCACAACCTGGCGCACGTGACGCTCTGCATGAAGAACCTGATGGGAACCCAGGGCGGGAACCGCGGAAAAATGCACCAGGGCATTCATCAGAACCTGGCGGACTTGAACGTCGTCGTCCGGCCGACGTTCAACATCCTCGACGCCACGCGCGTCATGATTTCGAACGGGCCCAGCGGCGGGCGCGCCGAATACGTCGTCCCGGGCGGCAGGATTCTGTGCGGCACAAGTGCGGTGACGGTCGACGCCTGGGCCGCCGACCCGTCGAACCTGCCCTGGCCGAAGGGGCATCACGACCTCGCGGCCGTCGAGTGCATCGCCCTCGGGGCGGCGGCGGGATTGGGCGTGGCCGACCCGAGCCGCATTGAGGTGGCGGCGTAATGGGCGAAGAGACCGCCAAGCCGATACGTCTCTCCGAACATGCCGCTCGCTACGCCCTCACAAGAGGCTTTGAAGCCGCCGAGGTCCGGCGAGCCATTCGCGAGGCTCCCTGGCAACGGGCCGAAGGAAACAGAATGGAGTGCCGGTTGGATTTCCCGTATAATAACACTGGAATGGCCGACGATATGCTACGAAGAGGGTCCGACCGTTTTTTGTTGAGGAACCGGACGAGATCGTGGTGGTGACCGTAATCACCTATTACTTCTGACGGAGACGGCCCGATGAAGATTATCTACGACCGCGACGTGGACGCGATCACCATCACGTTCCGAGAAACCACCGTAACCACAAGGGAATTGCGCGAGGGACTCTTTCTTGACCTGGATGCGGAGGGCCGGCTCGCCGGCATCGAGATACTCGATGCGAGCAAACGACTCGGCGGGAAGGGTCCGGTAACACAGGCCAGCCTGGTTGGAATCTCGTTCAAGGAAGCGTCGTGAATCCCCTTCTTCTCAACGCCAAAACCAGAGCGTCAACGTAATGGCCAAGCAGGGCGTACGGCCACATCCGCTGCACATCGCGCGCGTCACCGTTCAACTCCTGTTGCTCGCGCTCTTTCTCGGCCTGCTCCTCTGGACGGTCCGCGGGTCGGCGGTGTCAGCCCATCCGTGGCTCGCGCGCCTGTTCCTGATTTCCGATCCGCTGGTCCTCGTCGGCGCGGCGCTTGCGGGAGCGTTCGCGACGGCGCTCCTGGCAGCGCTGGCGGTGGTCGGCCTGTCGCTCCTCGCGCCGCGGGCATATTGCGGATGGATCTGCCCCCTCGGAACCCTCCAGGACGTGGCCGACAAACTCCTCTTCCGCCGGCGCGACCGGTCGGCCAACCCGGCCCCTCGCCTCAGGCAGGTGAAATACGGCCTGCTGGCGGCCCTGCTGGTGCTCGCGGTCTTCGGACTGGGCGTGTACGGCTGGTTCGACCCGATCTCCATCATGACCCGGTCGTTCGGGACGGCGCTCGTGCCGATCGCCCAGGACGCCGGGAAAACCGCGCTCGTCGCGGCTGAGAAGGCCGAGATGCCGGGCGCGGCCGGGGCGTACGACTGGGCCCGCGCCCACCGGCTGATTTCGGACGACGCCAATTTCAAGGAAGGCGGCCGGTGGGCCGCGACGCGATGGGGATGGACGTTCGTCGCCCTGCTGCTGGCGGTCCTTCTCGTACAGGCCTACCAGAAACGGTTTTGGTGCCGGAACCTCTGCCCGCTGGGGGCCCTGCTGGGCCTCGTGGGTTCC
>JAPLMM010000258.1 GCA_026387035.1 Planctomycetota bacterium | reverse complement strand
ATCACGCTGGCGACGGACGGGGACGTGCAGTTGGGCGGGAAGGACTGGGACGAGCGGCTGGTGGACCATCTGGCGGAACGGTTCAAGGGGGAGTTCGGGGACGACCCGCGCGAGAACGCGCAGGCGTTGAGTTATCTGTATGTAAGCGCGGAGGAGGGGAAGAAGACGCTCAGCCGGCGCGAGGCGACGAAGGTGCCCGTCAGTTACAAGGGGCACTGGGGCAATTACGAGGTGACGCGCGAGGAGTTCGAGGCAATCACGGAAGACCTGCTGGCGGTGACGCAGTTGACGACGGAGATGGTGCTGGAGGAGGCGGGGATCACGTGGGCGGGGGTGGGGCGGATCGTACCGACGGGGGGCTCGACGCGGATGCCGATGGTGCAGCGTCTGCTGGAGCGGATGAGCGCGAAGACGGTGCGGGCGGAGGTTCCGGTGGACGAGGCGGTGGCGGCGGGGGCGGCGATCCACGCGGCGATCTGCACGCTGGCGGGAGACGGGCGGGTGCGCGAACTGTCGGCGGAGGCGGCCCAGCGCCTGGGGAAGATCCGGACGGTGGACGTGGCGGCCCACGCGCTGGGCCTCATTATCAAGGACGTGCGGACGCTCGAGTACCGCAACGACGTGCTGATTGCGAAGAACTCGCGGCTGCCGGCGAGCGTGACGAAAACCTACCAGACGAGCCAGGACGGGCAGACGAAGATCCTCTTGCAGGTGGTGCAGGGGGACGCGCCGGACCCGTCGGCGACGATCGTAATCGGGCAGTTGGAGGTGGCGGGCCTGCCGGCGGGCCGACCGGCGGGGAGCCTGGTGAACGTGACATACTCGTACGACCGGAAGGGGCGGATCCACGTGCGTGCGGAGGACCAGGATTCGGGGAAGGTGGTGTCGGCGGAGATTGCGCGGACGAGCGGCCTGAAGGCGTCGGAAGTGGCGGAAGAGGCGAAGAGGCTGGGGCTGAAGACGATTGAATAGAGGCAATGCGGAGTGCGGAATGCGGAGTGCGGAATGAACGGCGGAACGGAACACAGAAAGAAGCAACTACAAGGGTCTGGTTCGCCGGCGGGCGGAATCCTGGTTTGCGGGGGGGTGGGGGTCGTATAATAAGGTAGAAGGCGAGAGGAAGGAGTTTGCGCGATGACGACCGCCGAGACGAAGGCGGTGTCCGGGCAGGACGAGGTTCTGCTCGAGACGATCTTCGAGAAGACGATCCTGCACTTTCTGGACCCTGTGCGGGCGTATCTGGACGATGCGAGCGTGACGGAGATCATGATCAACGGCCCGGAGGAGGTGTACATCGAGCGGAAAGGGGCGTTGGTGCTGACGGAGGCGCGGTTTGAGAGCCAGGAGACGCTGGACGCGGCGGTGCGGAACATATTGCAATACGTTGGGAAACGTGTGTCGGCGGATCAGCCGATGATGGACGGCCGGTTGCCGGACGGGTCGCGGGTGCACGTGGCGATGCCGCCGGTGTCGCGTCGTGGGACGGTGGTGACGATCCGGAAGTTTTCGCGTGAGGCGTTCGAGATGGATTACCTGGTTTCGTGCGGGACGCTGTCGGAGGAGGCGCGGGATTTTCTGCACCTGTGCATCGTGACGGAGAAGAACCTGCTGATTAGCGGGGGGACGTCGAGCGGGAAGACGAGCCTGCTGAACGTGCTGTCGGAGTACATTCACGCGGACCGCCGGGTCGTGGTGATCGAGGAATCGAGCGAACTGCAACTCCAGCAGCCGCACGTCATCGGCCTGGAGTCGCGTGCGGTGGATCGGTACGGGCGCGGGGAGGTGTCGATCCGGGAACTGTTTAAGAACAGCCTGCGGATGCGCCCCGACCGGGTGATCGTGGGGGAGTGCCGGGGCGGCGAGGCGCTGGACATGATCCAGGCGATGACGAGCGGTCACGCGGGGTCGATGACGACGCTGCACGCGGACTCGGCGCCGGACGCGCTGAACCGACTGGAGACGATGGCGATGATGAGCGGGGTGGAGATCCCGCTGGCGGCGCTTCGGCTGCAGATCGCGGGGGCGATCCACGTGATCGTGCAGATGATGCGTTTTGCGGACGGCGGCCGGCGGGTGGTCGGCATCAGCCAGGTGGTGGGCTTGACCGAGTCCGGGCGGTACCAGGTCCAGGACCTCTTCAACCTCCAGTTGCCGGAAGGGGAATACGAACTGGCGAAGGCCCGGCTGCAATGGACGGGCGAGAAGTGCGTTTTTCGTAATGAGGTGGGGGTGCGCGCGGAAGCGCGGAACTTCCCAAGGCTGGCGCCCCTCCTGGCCGATAAATGAGGGAAGGAGCCGGGCGGGATGAGCCGCACGGTGCGGAGTGCGGAATGCGGAGTGAACGGCGAACGGCGAGCGCCCCGCCCCGAAGGGGTCCAACCACCGAACAGGGACAAGCGGGGCGGCTAAACGGGTTGGCCGTGGCGCGGTTCCACCGGGACGAGCGCGGGGGGATGCTGGATTACGTTCTGGTGCTGGGCGTCTTCGTGCCGCTCGCGGTGTTCGTGATTGTGAAACTCTTTGAGGTGTTGTCGGACTACTTCGGGATGATCGCGTTCTACGTCACGTGGCCGTTCCTGTGACGGGCAGGGCGCGGCAGAGAGAAGAAAGGGGTGCCTTATGATTCGAGGGCTGTGGGATGTGCTGAAGCGGCTCGATCGGGATGAGACCGGCGCGCAGGGTCTGGAGCTTCTGCTGATCATCGCGGCCATCATGCTGCCGCTCCTGGGTCTCCTGATCATTTTCCGAAACGAGATCCGGGAATGGGTCGTGGGCATCTGGGAGAAGGCCCGCGGCGAATCGGAGAAGAACGAGAGCGATTTTTTCGGTAACCTGTAACCGAGCGACGGCTCCCGAAAGCCGAGCAAGGCAGGCGACCGGCGCCGCGGGACGAGGCGATCGCCCCCTGTCCGTGCGCTCGAGGAGCGGGCGACTCGCCACGGCGAGCGGGGAGGGCCGTTGGACTGGCAACGCGCGAGCGAGGGCCCCTGGTGTATTCACCAGGGGCTAAATGGCCGCGGGCGTTAGGGGCGCGAAAAGGTGACCGAGGCCGAGGTGCTGAAGTGGGCGAGCCAGGGCCTGTTGGCGGCCGTCCTGATCGTGGCATCCGTCACGGAACTCAGGCGGGGCAAGATTTACAACTGGCTGACGTATCCGGCGATCCTGGCGGGCCTGGCGTTCGGCGCCGTCCGCGGAGCCGCGACCGGGTCGGCGTGGGACGGATTCGTTGACCACGCCGCGGGGTTCGGCCTTGGCTTCGGCGTCCTGTTCCTGGCCTACCTGCTCGGGGGCATGGGCGGCGGAGACGTGGCTGGGCCTTGTGCTGATGGTGTGGCGGGGTCAGACGCGGTCGGTGGTTCGGCGGTTGGGGGTGGCGATTCGGCTGCTGCCCGTGCCGGGCGTCCGGCTGGACGAGGCGATTCCGCCCGGCTCGCTCCAGGTTCCGTTCGGCCTGGCGGCGTGCATCGGGTCGGTGTGGTGGATGGTGGAGAGGGAGTTCGGCCGGTCGCTGTGGGATGCGGTGGCGGGGTTACTGTAGCGGCGAACGGCCGCTAAGCCGCAAGCGGCATTATAAAGTGGCGGGTTTTTGAGGGTGTTCGATGATGCGGAACGCGAAACGGCGGATGGTCGTGCTGGGCGTGTTGTCGTCGGCGTCGCTCGTGGGCCTCCTGGTCCTGGCGGTGCGGGCGGTGCACTTGTCGCCGGCATGGATGCGGGCGTCGGCGGCGAGTCCGCTGGGCGTGCGGTGCCTGGTGATCATCGGCGTGGGGATGCTGGCGCTTGGGGCGGCGGCGATGGTGCTGGTGCGGGTGCGCGGCGTGGCACGTGCCAGGGCGGGGAACGTCACCGCCCGCAAAGCGGGCGGCTCGAACGGCGGGTGGGCGGTCGGGCGGAAGGGAATCGCGACAGACCAGGGCGGGACGGCCGCGA
>JAPLMM010000257.1 GCA_026387035.1 Planctomycetota bacterium | reverse complement strand
AGGAAAAGCCGCCGGGAATCGTCAGGATCTGGTATCGGCTGAGGCGCTTGGGATCCTCGATGAGGCGGTTGATGTGGACCCGCTCGGCGGTGGCGCCGGCTTTTTCCCAGGCTAACTGGGTCTCAATGTCGCAGTTGGTTCCGGCGGTCCGCAAAACTAACGCGCGAACGGGCATAATCGCTCCCGAATCATTCACGCCGCGCAAGCGCGGCGGCTAAACTTACCACGCCAACGGCGCTTTCCACGCATCTCGCAAGCGGTCACAGGCGGCTTCGACAACCGTTTTGCCGCCTAAACCGCGGACGACGAGTTGGCCGTTCTTCGTGACCTCGCCGACGCGCGCGCACGGGACGCCGGCCAGAGCCTTTTCGAACTCGGCCACCCGGCTGCGCGCGACCTCGACAAGGAAACGCGTCTGGGATTCGCTGAAGAGGATGCGGCCGTCGTCGTTCAAGGCGTCCTCGCGCGGCACGGCCGAGAGGTCGATCTCCAGGCCGAGGTCGGCGGCGAAGGCCATCTCGGCCGCAGCGACCGCGAGGCCCCCTTCCGAGAGGTCATGGCAGGCCCGGACGCAGCCGGCCGCGATGCCCACCAAATACACCGGGTTGCCGGCCTCCTTGAGGTCCATCGTCACGCACCGGCGTATGTCGTCCACCAGGCCGAGCGCGCTGATGAGGAGGGTCGGCGGGATGGCGATGGTCTCGGAATCGGTCGCGAACTCGTTATTGAGGCTGTCCTTGCCGCTGATGAAGGGCGTGCCGAGGGCAACGGCCACGTCGTAACACGCCTTGGCCGCCAGGACGAGCGACCCCAGGCGGTCGGGCTTCTCGCAGTTGCCCCAGCAGAAGTTGTCCAGCAGGGCGATGCGGTCGGGCCGCGCGCCGACGGCGACGACGTTGCGGACCGCCTCGTCGATGCCGGCCGCGGCCATCCAGTAGGGGTCCACGTCGCCGTACTTCGGGTTCATGCCGCAACCGACGGCCAGACCCTTCGTGGAGCCGAGGATGGGTGTGATGACGCACGCATCGCCGGGACCGTCTTCGCGGACGCCCTGAAGGGGCTTGATGACGGTCTGGCCCTGGACCTCGTGGTCGTACTGGCGGATGACCCATTCCTTGGAGCAGACGTTCCAACTGGAGAGGATGGCCAGCAGGTCGGCGGTGTAGTCGGCCTTCGGTTGCGTCTTCGGTTCCGGATGCTCGGGCGGGACCCACTCGGCGGACCGCTCGTAGCGCGGGGGGCCATCGTGGAGGAACTTCAGGTCGAGGTCGCAGACGAGGTTGCCCTCGTAGCGGAGGCGCAGCAGGCCAGAGTCGGTGAACTCGCCGATGACGGTTGCCTCGACGTCTTCGGAGGCGAAGAGGGCCAGGAGTTCGTCGGCCTTTTCCGGTTCGACGGCAAGGACCATGCGTTCCTGGGCCTCGGAGATCCAGATTTCGGTGTAGGAGAGGCCGTCGTACTTGAGGGGGACGCGGTCGAGGAAGACCTCGGCCCCGAGTTCGGCGCCCATTTCGCCGACGGCACTCGAGAGGCCCCCGGCCCCGCAGTCGGTGACCGCCGAATAAAGGCCGCGGTCGCGGGCCACCAGGAGCGTATCGACCATTTTCTTTTCGACGATGGGGTTGCCGATCTGAACGGCGTGGCTGAACTCCGAGCCGGTGGTGTGCGTCAACTCGCTGCTGGAGAAGGTCGCGCCGTGGATGCCGTCGCGTCCTGTGCGGCCGCCGACGACGACGATCTTGTGGCCGGCCTTGGGATGTTTGAAGCACTTGTCGCGCGGCATGAGGCCCAGGTTGCCGCAATACACGAGGCAGTTGCCGAGGTACCTTTCGTCGAAATAGAGGGCGCCGTTGGCGGTGGGGATGCCCATGCGGTTGCCGTAATCGCGGACGCCCGCCACGACCCCGCGCAGGATCCGCCGGGGATGAAGCACGCCGGGCGGCAATTTGTCGGCAGGGTAATCGGGCGGAGCGAAACAGAAGATGTCGGTGTTCAAGATGGGCTTGGCGCCGAGGCCGGTGCCGAGCGGATCGCGGATGACGCCGCCGATCCCCGTCGCCGCTCCGCCATAAGGCTCGAGCGCGCTCGGATGGTTGTGTGTCTCGACCTTGAAGCAGACGCACCACGGATCGTCGAACTCGATGATGCCGGCGTTGTCCTGAAAGACGGAAATGCACCAGGGCCTCGCAAGTTCTTTTGTAGCGCGGAAGACGGTGTTCTTCAAGAGGTTGTCAATCGTCTCGTCGCGCTTTCCGGGCCGGCGAAAACGGATGATCCCGCGCAGCGTCTTGTGGACGCAGTGCTCGGACCACGTCTGGGCGAGGGTCTCGAGTTCCACGTCGGTGGGGTCGCGGCCGAGGGACTTGAAATGCTCCTGGATGGCGCGCATCTCGCGGACGTTCAGGAACAGGCCGCCTTCGCGGCTGATTTTCTGAAGGCGTTCGTCGTCGGCCTCGGCCAGCGGAACCGTGATAACCTGGAAACGGTAGGGCGGTGCGTCGCGGAAGACGCCCGACACATCGTCCTTGAACTCGATGTCCTCGATGCAGGCGTTCGCGAGGACGGCCCGGGCGATGGTTTCGAGTTCGGCCCGCTTCGGCTTGCCGGCGAAATAGTACTTGCGTGCGGTACGGCACCGGCGGGCCTCGATGCCCATGTCGGCGATGGCCTGGAGGGTGCTCGTCGCCACGGGGTCCATGACGCCGGGCTTACGCCGGACGACGACGGTGGGGCGGGCGTCTTTGCCCTTGCGTTTTCCGTCGGCGAGGCGATAGCGCTCGACGACCGGGTCGGTCAGCAGTTCGCCGGCAATGCGTTCGACGTCCTTCGCAGGCGCCGCCGTATCGAGGTAAAAGAGCCGGGCGGATTCCACGGCGGTCACGGACTGGATGCCGAGGTCGCGGATCTGGCGGAGCACTTCCTGGCCGTGCACGTCGCGGGCGTGGTCTGTCAGTCGGACTTCGATCTCCCAGACCATGGTCACTGGCCTCTCTTCGGTTCGGACAGGCCCAGGTTCCCCCGGGCCCGGACGATGCGGTCGCGTCGCTGCTTGGCTTGGTCGAGAAGCGCCTCGACGCGCCGGGCGTCGCGTTTCGAGAGCGCCGTGCGGAACGCGGCCAAGGCGCCCAGGGCCCGCTCGATCGCCGCGGCCACCTCATCGGCGTTCGAGAGGAGGATGTCGCGCCAGAGGGGCGGGTCGCCCGAGGCCACGCGGGTCGTGTCCGCCCAGCCGGGGCCGACCAGCGGTTCCGCCTCGCCGGAGACGGCCTGCACGAGGACCGAGGCGACGACGTGCGGAAGGTGGCTCACCTCGGCCAGGAGGCAATCGTGGACTTCGGGCGAAAGCGTCCGGACGACCATGCCGACGCCTTCCCAGGTGGCGACGATGCGCTTCAGGGTGTCGGCGGGGGTGCGATCGGTCGGCGTGACGACGCAGGTGGCGCCCTGGAAAAGGTCTTCGCGGGCGTGAACGATGCCGCGCTGCTCGCTGCCCGCGATGGGGTGGCACCCGACAAATGCGCTTGGCGCCCGAACCAGAGGCTCGAGCGAGGCAACGACCTCTCGCTTGGTGCTTCCGACGTCGATGACCACAGCCCCCGGCTCGAGGCCGGGAACGGCACGCTCCAAAATTTCGGCGAACTTGCCCACCGGGGTGGCCAGGACGACCAGGTCGCTCCCGCCGACGCCGGCGCGGGGGTCCAGCGAGGTTTCGTCGGCGGCGCCGCAGTCGCGGGCGGCCTGGAGGCTGGGCTCACGGTACCCGACGCCGACCACGCGGCGGGCGAGCCCGCGCTTCTTCAAGGCCAGGCCGAGGCTGCCGCCGACCAAGCCCACTCCGATAATAGTCACCTGGTTCCAGGGCGTCATGTGCGAGGGCAATGGTTGGGGTCCCGACGGCTCGAACCACGACACGTTGCCCCACTCTAGAGGTGGGCGCGGGGCGGGTCAATAGATTTTTGGGTTGCCGATACCAGTGGCCGGCCGATAGACTCCGGGTTCAAAAGAGAGGCGGGAATCGCGTGCGGCCACTGCGTGGGTGGGTTTTCGCCGCGCCCGCGAACGTGGTTCACGTCAGTCGCGCAGGCTGCCATGTCGCAAATCATCGGCGGGTTCCAACTCGTGCGCAAGGTGGCGGAATCACACAGCGCCGAGATCTTCCTGGCGATCCGGCTCGCGGGGAAGGGGCGCGGCGGCGAGTACGCGCTGAAGGCCCTGCGGCCGCAGTTCGCTCACGACCCTCTGTACCGCGGGTACCTCGAGACGGAGTACCGCGTTTGCTCCGGGCTGGAGCACCCGAACCTGGTGCGGATTCTCGAACTGGAACTGAACGACGTTCGGCCGCACCTGATCATGGATTTCATTCCGGGGCGTAGCCTCCAGATGCTTCTGAGGCGAGGCCGGCCGAGCCTCCTGCAATCGCTCGCGTGGCTGGGGCAGGCGGCCGACGGGTTGGCGTACTTCCACGAACTCGGGTATCTCCATCGCGACGTCAAGCCGCAGAACATCATCGCCGCCGACGAGAGCCCGGTGCGGGTGATTGATTTCGCGCTGGCCCGCCGGCAGGATGCGACGCCCCTGCGCCACATGATGCGAAAGTGGTTCGAGCGCCGCCGGCCGGGCACGTGGTCCTACATGTCGCCGGAACAGATTCAGAACGACCGGCTGACGGGACAGTCGGACGTGTACAGCCTGGGTGTGACGCTGTACGAGTGCCTCACCGGGCGGGTTCCCTTCGCCAGCCACAGGCCCCAGGACCTCCTGGACCAGCACGTGCGGGCGCCCGTGCCGACCGTCCGCTCGCTGGATCCCGACGTGCCGCTTCAGGTGGACGACTTCGTTCAGGCGATGCTGGCCAAAGACCCTCTTGACCGCCCGCAGGGGATGGGGTATGTGAGTGCGATGCTGCGGGCCCTGGCAGAGGCCTACGGCCGGAAGGGATAGGGGTGCTGGACGCATGGCCCGGATGACCCTGGAATTCGAAAAACCGTTCGCCAAGCTCGAAGAGCAGATCCACAAGTTGGAGGAGCAGCAGCGCACTCGGGGCATGGACCTGAGCGCGGAAATTCGCGACATCCGCAAGAACCTCGTGGCGATGATCCGCAAGAAGTACGAGTCGCTGACCCCGTGGGAGGTCGTCCAGGTGGCGCGTCATCCGGATCGGCCTCAGACGATCGACTATGTCGAAGCCTTCGTCAAGGACTTCAAGGAGTTGCACGGCGACCGGCTCTTCCGGGACGACCGGGCCATTGTATGCGGCCTGGGCCGGATCGGCGGCGAGCGGGTGATGATCGTCGGTCACCACAAGGGGCGTGACACGCGCGAGAAGGTGGCGTGCTTTTTCGGCTGCGCCCATCCCGAGGGATACCGCAAGGCCCTGAGGTGCATGCGGCTGGCGGAGAAGTTCCACGTGCCGATCATCGCTTTCATCGACACCCAGGGCGCGTATCCGGGGATCGGCGCGGAGGAGCGCGGCGTCGCCGAGGCCATTGCCGTCAACCTCCGCGAGATGAGTTGCCTGCGGGTCCCGATCGTCGGCATCGTCATCGGCGAAGGCGCCTCGGGCGGGTACGTCGGGATCGGCGTCGCGGACCGCCTGCTGATGCTCGAGTACGCCTATTGCAGCGTCATTACGCCGGAGGGGTGCGCGGCGATTCTGTGGCGGACGGCGGCCAAGGCGCCCGAGGCCGCCGAGGCGCTTCGGTTGACGGCCGCGGATGTGAAACGGTTCGGCGTCATCGAGGAGATCGTTCCGGAACCGCTCGGCGGGGCGCATCGTAACCCGCGAGAGATGGCCATCACGCTGGAGCGGCGAATCGGCCGGCACCTGAGGGAACTGAAGCAGCGGCCTCTCGATGAACTGCTGGCGGAGCGCTATGAGAAACTTCGCCGCGTCGGCGTCGTGGCCGAGGCGGCGGCGGGGTCCGTCGCCCCGGGGCAGGAGGGGGCCGCCCAAGGACCGCCGGCCTCGTGATCCCCGATTCACTCGACCTGGGAGGCTTTCGGGTGCACCGCGCTCTGGGAGGCTGGTTGGGCTTAGCGGTGTTGGCGGGTGCCATCGCCGCCCCGGCGGCCGAGGCGCCCAAGTCCCAGGGCCAGCCGAAGGCCGAAACGCCCGCCATCCAACCCGATTGGCGGAAAGACCTCGACTCGGCTTTGAAAGAGGCCGCCGCCTCCGACCGCGTTGTCCTCATCTACTTCCACGCCGACTGGTCCCAGCCCTGCGAGTGGATGAGCCGCGGCTGCTTCGGCAACAAGCCGATGGTGACGTTCATTTTCCGGCACTTCGTCCCGCTGCGCGTGGACGACACGAAGGAGGCGAGCCCGGTCAGCCAGAGGTTCGGCATCCGGGTCTATCCGAGCGTCCTGTTTCTCCTACCCACCGGCGAGACGCTGCACCTGGCGATGGGACCGCGTAAGCCCGAGGAGTTTGCCAACCTGCTGAACCAGGTCCGTCTGTTTCCCGAACTCCTGCGGGCCCAGAAGAAGGCGCCGAACGATCTGGAGGCGAATTTCGCCCTTGGCAATGCCTTCGCCCTGCTCAATCAACTTCGCCGCGCGGCGCCTTACCTGGAACAAGCGGCCGAACTCGACCCCGAAAACAAGCACGGGCGCCGCAGCCAGGCCAGACTCATCCTCGCCATGGTGCCGCTCGAGGACGGCAACGCGGCCGCCACCCTCGACAACCTCGCGGCGTATCTTCTCGACTTCCCCGACGCGCCGGAGGTCCCGACGGCCATGTATTACGTCGGCACGGTCTTCTACGGCGAGAAACGGTATGGCGAGGCGCGCGAGGCCTTTGCGGAACTCCAGAAGCGCTTTCCCCGGCATCCCATGACGTATAAGGCCGACAAGGCCGTCGAGTACATCGACGGCCTCCTGCGTGCGGCAGACGATGGCCAACCCAAGGCGCCCGGAACCGAGCCCGAACCGAAGCACGCCCTGCCCGAAGAAGAGCCGCCTGCCACACAAGGCCGAATGACGAAACCCGAATGACGAATCAAACAGCAAGACCGAATGACGAAGGCGGCGGAACCGCATCGCACAGGTTCCACGGCCCCTCACGGGTGCCTCTTCGTCATCCGGGCCCGTCCGCCGTGAATGTGGCGCCGAAGGCCCCGGCGAATCGCAAGCGAAAAGGAGAATGGCCGTGAACCCCTTCAAACTCGTTCGCAATCTCCTCAAGGCCCTGCGCGGCGGAGCCTCGTCGCGACAGATCTTCCTGGCCGTGTTCCTCGGGTTTGCCGCCGGCATGATTCCCGGTGTGAACCTGACGGTCCTGACGATGGTGGTGCTTCTCCTGCTGCTCAACACGAACGGTGGCCTGGCGGGCCTCTCGGCCATACTCGCCAAGGCCCTCTGTGTGCTGCTGGCCCCGGTTACCTGCCACCTCGGCTACTTCATGATGCACTCGCTCGGCCTGGTGAGCCTGGTCCGGGCCACCGCCGACGCGTCGGTGTTCGCGCTGCTGGACCTGCACGTGTACGCGTTGCTGGGGGCCTTGCCGATCATCGTGGTGGTCGGCGGCGGACTGGCGCTGGGCGCGACGCTGGCGATCCACAAGGCCCAGGCTCGCATCCGCATGGCCTCCGAGACGAGCGAGGGCCTCCGGAAGGCCCGCGAGAACCCGGTTGTCCGGCTGCTCCTCTGGGCGGCGCTCGGCAAGAGAAGACCCGCCGACGAGGACATGGCGGCCTCGGCGCCGCTCCTGAAAAAAGGGCGGCTCGTGGCGGGCGGCGTCATCCTGATCCTGGTCGTCGCCTTCCAGGCGCTGTTCCTGGACCGACTGGCCCGACAGGGCATTGAGGCCGCCGTCGCCCAGGCCACCGGCGCCGAGGTCAACGTCGGCAAGGCCGACCTTTCGCTCCTGTCGGGACGGCTCGTAGTCGAGAGGCTCCAGGTGACCGACGCCGCGCGGCCGACGCACAACCAGGTCCAGGCCGACCGCATTGTCGCGGACGTGAGTCTGGCGGACCTCTTGGCGCGGCGGTTCGTCCTGGACTCGGTCGAATGCTACAACATGCGCCTGGACGTCCAGCGCGCCGTGCCCGGCCAAGTGTACCGCGAGCCGGCGTCGAAGGAGCCGGTCCTGCCGCCCCTGGACGTCGGCAGCCTTGGAAAGGTCAAGGCGTACTATGAGCAGGCCAAGCGCCTGAACGAGAAGATCCAGAAACTTAAGGAGTTCCTTCAGTCCGACGAGTCCGCCAGGAGGGCGCCCTCGAAGGACGACCTGGAGGAGGAGGCCCGGCTTCGCGGCTACCTCAGGCTCTCGGCCCAGGAATACCTTACGCGGCATCCGACGTGGGTCGTCCGCAACTTGAAACTCACCGGCGTCAAGGTCCACGAGGACCTGCCGGGCGTCACGATCGAAGGGCACAACCTTTCGAGCCACCCCTCGCTATATCCGGAGAAGATGGAAGTGAAGGTCTATCCGGAGGAAAGCGTTCTGGAAGGCCTGAAGAAGGGACTCTTGGACAAAGGCACGGGCGAAAAGGGCCTCCTGGATGGCGTGAAAGGGTTATTCGGAAAGGATTGACGGTTCTGACCGCGAGGCCCTGCACTATCCTTTGCCCGCCAGGTGTCGCGCGAGGTACCGCCCCGTGTGGCTCTCGGGCGATCGGACAAGGCGTTCGGGCGGTCCTTCGGCGATGACGCAGCCGCCGGCGTCGCCGCCCTCTGGTCCAAGGTCAATAATCCAGTCGGCGCTCTTGATGACCTCGAAGTTGTGTTCGATGACGACCATCGTATTCCCCAGGTCCACCAGGCGCGCCAGAACGTCGAGAAGGCGCTGGATGTCGGCGAAGTGGAGGCCCGTGGTCGGCTCATCGAGGACGTAGAGCGTCCGGCCGGTGGAGTGCTTCCCGAGTTCGGCGGCGAGTTTGACGCGCTGGGCCTCGCCGCCCGAAAGCGTCGTCGAGTTCTGTCCCAGCGCGATGTAGCCCAGGCCCACCGCCTCCAGCGTCTCGAGTTGCCCGACGATGCGCGGAAAGTTCTCGAAAAACTGAAGGGCCTCGCTTACCCGCATTCCCAGCACGTCGGCAATCGTCTTCGCGCGGTACGTGATTTCGAGCGTCTCGCGGGCGTACCGGCTGCCGCGGCACTCGCTGCACGTGACGTACACATCGGGCAGGAAATGCATCTCGAGTTTTCTGACGCCTTGGCCCCGGCAGGTTTCACAGCGCCCACCCTTGACATTGAAACTGAATCGGCTGGGCCCGTAGCCCCGAACCTTCGCCTCGCGTGTCTGGGCGAAGACGCGCCGAATGTGGTCGAACACCTTGGTGTAGGTGGCGGCGTTGGATCGCGGGGTGCGGCCGATGGGGCTCTGATCGATCTCGATGACGCGGTCCACCTCGTCCGCCCCGGAGAGGCGTCGATAGATGCCGCATTTTTCGCGGCTTCCGTACAGTTTCCGCCGAAGCGCCGGCGCCAGCGTCTGCCCGACCAGGGTGCTCTTGCCCGAACCGCTCACGCCCGTGACGCACACCAGGCACCCCAGCGGAAACGCAACGGAAAGGTTTTTCAGATTGTTCTCACGGGCGCCGGAGATTCGGACGGCACGCCGGCAGTTGGCGCGGCGCCGCTTCGTCGGAATCGGAATCGCCATGTGGCGCGCCAGGTACCGCCCCGTCAGCGAGCCTTTGGAGGCGGCGATCTCCGGGACCGTTCCCTCAGCCACAATGCGCCCGCCGTGCTCGCCAGCGCCGGGGCCCATGTCCAGCACATGGTCGGCCGCACGGATCGTGTCCTCGTCGTGCTCGACGACGACGACGGTGTTCCCCAGGTCTCGCAGGCGCAGCAGGGTGTCGAGAAGCCGGCGGTTGTCGCGCGCGTGCAGGCCGATCGTCGGTTCGTCCAGGACGTAGCAGACGCCCACCAGGCCGCTGCCGACCTGCGTCGCCAGCCGGATCCGCTGCGCCTCGCCGCCGGCCAGAGAATCGCTCGAACGGTCGAGCGTCAGGTAGCCGACGCCGACGCCCATCATGAACCGCAGGCGGTTGCGGATTTCGGCAACCACTTGGCGCCCGATCGTTTCCTTCTCGCCTTCCAGGTGAAGGGAGTCGAAGAAGCCGGCGGCTTCGGTCACGCTCAGGGCGCAGATTTCGTGGATGGCTTTGCCGCCCACCGTGACGGCTCGCGCCTCCGGCCTGAGGCGCGCCCCCCGGCAGGCGGGGCAGGGCTGCTCGCTCATGAACTGTTCGAGCCACCGCTGGACCGACGCCTTGCGGTTCTTTTCGTCCAGGCGCTGGAGGCTGGGGATGACGCCTTCCCATGGCTCGGCTGGGCGCCCGGTGGGTTCCCGCGTGCGGTCGGCGTTCGGCGTTCCCCCGTGGAGCAAGGCGTCGCGGGCGCGCTTCGGAAGTTTGCGGAAAGGCGTCTCGGGGTCCACATTGAAATCGCGGATGAAGCGGGCGAGCGCCTCCTCGTAGAACGACCGGTAGCGGTGCGGGCCTGCCTTCCAGGGCGCCAGCGCCCCGGCCGCCAGCGAGAGGTCCGCGTCGGGGACGATGAGATCCTCGTCGAACTGCTGGACGGCCCCAAGGCCGTGGCAGGTCGGGCAGGCCCCGTAGGGGCTGTTGAAACTAAAGAGGCGGGGCGAGAGTTCCTCAAAACTCAGGTTGCAGCGGACGCACGCGTACCGCTCACTGTAGAGCGTGTTCTTCCAGTTCCCCGCCGCCGACTCGTGGCTCACGAGCACCAGGCCGTCGCTCATGCGGAGGGCGGTCTCGACGGAATCGGCCAGGCGGTTTCGGGCGGCCTCCTTCGCCACCAGGCGATCGACGACAGCCTCGATCGTGTGGCGCCGCCCCTTGGCGAGCCGAGGAACGTTCTTCAGTTCATACATCTGCCCGTCGATTCGGACGCGCACGAAACCGTCCGCCACGACTCCACGGATGACCTCCTTGTGCTCGCCGCGCTGACCGCGCACCAGCGGCGCGAGCACCATGAGGCGCGTGCCCGGCGGGAGCCGCAGCACGCTCTCGACGATCTCCTCGGGACCCTGTGGACGGATCGGCCGGCCGCAACGCGGGCAGGCCGGCGTCCCCACCCGCGCGAACAAAAGGCGCAGATAATCGTGGACCTCTGTGACCGTCGCGACGGTGGAACGCGGGTTAAAGCCGGTCCGGCGCTGCTCGATGGCGATGGTCGGCGGAAGACCTTCGATGGCGTCCACGTCGGGCTTT
>JAPLMM010000256.1 GCA_026387035.1 Planctomycetota bacterium | reverse complement strand
CGCGAACTGATCCGGCGCGCCATGCTGGACGCGGTGGACCGGATCGCGAAGGGGCGGACGGCGGACGTGATGAAGTCGGCGGTCGAGGCGCTCCTGGCGATCCGCCTTCAGGGGGGAATCGAAAAGAACTGGCCCTCCGCCGGCGCCCTCCAGGCCGTCAAGGATGCCACGAAAACCCTCAAGGACGCCTTCAAGGAGGTCAACGACGACCTTCCCGTCTTCGACGAAGAGATCGAGAGGCAGCATCTGGCGGTGGCCCGCGCGATGTTCCGGACGGCGCGGCGGGTGGAGGCCGGCTACGACGAGGCGAAGCGCCGTCGCTCGGCCCTCGATTTTGAGGACCTCCAGATCCGCGCCCGCGACCTCCTGCGGTCCGACGCCCGCGTCCTCAAAACCTGCCGCGGCGCCTACCGTGCCATCCTCGTCGACGAACTCCAGGACACCAACCTCCTGCAATTCGAAATCGTGGACCTGCTGACGAGCGCGGCCGGGAAGTTTACCCGCCGTGGCGGGCGCGGCGAGGCGGGGCCGCTGCGGCCTGGCGCGTTCTTCGGCGTGGGCGACCCGAAGCAATCCATCTATCGGTTCCGCGGCGCGGAGATTGAGGTGTTCGAGCGTGCGCTCGGGCGCGTCGGTGCGAAGGGCAAAAAAGGGCTCGCCAAGAGTTTCCGGCTGAACAGGGGCATCGCGGGGCTGGTCAACCACCTGTTCCCGCCGCTGATGGGCGACCTGTACGAGCCGATCGAACCCGCCCACGAGCAGAAGAATGAGGTCGCGGCCGAGTGGCTCCACGCCATCGGCCCCGAAGGCGAAGGTCTCCGCGCCGAAGAAGGCTACGCCGCCGAAGCCCAGCAACTGGCCGAACGCATCCACGCGATGTGCACCGAGGGCGACGTCCGGGTGTGGGACGACGGGCAAAAAGTTTGGCGTCCGGCAACGTATGGCCGTCGTCGCCGGCAGCGGGTTCTACAAGCAGCAGGAAGTTCTGGACGTGCTGAACCTTTTGCGGGCGCTGGAGGATCCGTCGGACGATCTGGCGGTGGCGGGGGTGCTGCGGTCGCCCTTCTTCGCCGTCAGCGACGAAGGGCTGTACCGCCTGCGGCGCCTGGGCGGCACGCTCCTCGGGGCGCTCGAGCCGGCGGCCGAGGCGTCCGGCTTCGAGGCCGAGGACCAGCGCGGCCTGGCGCGGGCGGCCCGCCTCCTGCCCGACTGGGCCCGACGCAAGGACCCGATGGGCCTGGCCCACCTCCTGGACGAGGTGGTGTTCGATTCCGGCTACGCCGCCGCCACCGTCGCCGGCTTCGGGGGCGCGAGGGCCTATGCGAACCTCAGGCAGATGGCGGAACTCGCTCGCCGCTTCGAACGGCAGGGCATGGCGTCGCTCGGGGACTACATCGATTACGTCAGCGATTTCATGCAGAGCGAAATGCGCCAGGAACAGGCCGCTATCGACACGCCGGAGGACGGCTCCGGCGGCGGCAGCGTCCGCCTCATGACGATCCACAAGGCCAAGGGCCTGGAGTTTCCGATCGTGGCGATCCCCGACCTGGGCCACGCCTCCCGCGGGCCGCGGGCCGACTACTTCATTCACGCGGCGACGGGGCTGGCGGTCCGTCTCCGCGACGACCAGGGCGAGACGGCCGCCTCTTGTGCCCTGGCCCTTGCCCGCCGCGAGGCCAAGCGGGCCGAGGCCGACGAAGCCATCCGACTCCTTTACGTGGCCATAACCCGCGCAAAGGATTATGCAATTTTCTGCTCCCACCAAGCGTATACGATCGTGCAGACCCTGACGTGGCAGGACGTCCTGGCCACAGGCACAGGCCTGCCAGCGAACTTGGAAGAGGGATCCCGCGTGGTGACGCTTCCGGGAAGTTGCACGGTGCGTGTGTCCGCGTGTGCGCCGGGGCGAGACTCCGCCCACCACGGCCGGCGGCGCGTGGGGCCGAGAGACGTCTTCGCCTCGGGCCGCGTGCGCTGGGATGTGGTGCGCAGCCGGGCCCAGACGGCTCCGCGGGGAAGGCTCGCGCGGGTTCTCGAGCAGGTTTCGCCTGCCGAGCCGCCCGCGCGGCCGCCGCAGCGCGTGGCGGCGACGGCCCTGGACGTGTACCGCCGGTGCCCCGCGGAGTACTGGTGGACCCATGTCCTCGGGGTCGAGGCGCCCGAGCCGGAGGCGGACACGCTCCGGGCGCCGCAAGCCGGGGAGATTTTCCTTTCGCCGCGCGAGCGCGGCCTCCTTTACCACCGGGCGTTGGAATTGGCGGTTTCGCCGGACGACGAGGACATCCGCCGGGCTGTCGAGGGGGCGCTCCGGCGGGCCGATGGTGGCCCCGGACCGTGGCGCCGTCGGCTCGCGCGGGATGCGACCGAGGCGGTTTCGCGGTTCTGGGCTTCCGACCTGGGCCGCCGCGTCGCCTGTGCTAAAGCGGCTTACCGGGAAATGCCTGTCCTGTTGCGGCTGGGCGAGACGGAAATACATGGAATAGTGGACCTGGTGCTGGAGAACCCGGACGGACAGTGGGAACTGGCGGACTACAAGAGCCGTCTAGCGCCGGATGAAACGGGCAAGCCGTCGGTCGAGGCCTATCGCCTTCAGTTGGGCCTGTATGCGATGGCCGTCAGCCGGTGGGCGGGCCGGCCCGCATCCAGATGTTCCATATATGTGATTGACTCAGGGACTTTAGTCGAGTATCATCCCGCCGGCGGCCTGAAAGCGGCGGAAACCGAGGCGCACGAGGTGCTCTCGGCCATCGCCGGCGGCCGGTTCGAGTGCCGCCATACGAAAAAATGCAGCCACTGCCGGCTCGGTCGGCTGTGCGACTACGGACGTGCCGGGTGAGGAAATAATTTTTGAAGGGGCCCTAATTCTACAACGCTATCTCAACGCAGAGATCGCAGAGAGCGCAGAGAAGAAATAGGGGAACGACCGAATGACAAGAAGCGGTCTTGGCTGTTTTCGCCTCTCCCAAGATTTTCTGTTCTCTGCGTTCTCGGTCCCGGCGCGCCGGGATTGAAGAACACCGCGTAGTAGTATTGAGCGGGGATGAACCAGCCCGTGCTCCCGCCCGCCCTTCATGGCCGGATGGCGGGCAGCGGGACCACGGCCATCTTGCCACCTCCGAACAGGCGCACGCACGTCGTGTCTCCATCCTCGCCCGGCGGAAAGACGCCGCGGTACATCGCGCTCCCCAGCAACCGTTCCTGCGCTCGCCGCGCCAGGTCCCCCTGGTCGAGGGGAACCCAGACGGCCTCGGCCTCCGTCTTCGTCAGGTTCACGAGGTGGTACGCCAGGGGCCAGACGCTCACGCTCGGGGCCGCCAGGTACACGATCCGGCCGCTGACGCGCCCGTCGGCCAAGTGGTGGTGCCCCGTCAGCACCGCCAGGACGTTCGCGTGGCGGGCGAGCACCTGGCGCACCGCCTCCCCATTGTCCACCAGGAGGTCTCGCCACGCGCTTCCCTCATCCAGCGGATGCAGCGCCATCAGGCCGTGGTGCGCCGCCACGAGCACAGCCTTGTCCTTGTGCTCGGCGAGCGTCCGGTCGAGCCACTCCAGTTGCTTCGCGTCGACGTGGCCTTTGCCCCGCCCGCCCGCCGCCGTGTCCAAGCCCACGAGCATAAGACCGGGCAGGACCTCGCGGCACCAGTAGCCTTCCGGCCCGTCGAAACCGTGGCCCTGGAACGCCCAGAGGACGCTCGTTCGGCTCAAGGCGGGGGCGTCGGCGGCGCCAGCCGGGCCGTCGTGGTCGCCGAGGACAACGTAATAAGGAACGGCGAGTTCCGCGAGGATCGCCTTGGCGCGGTCCAGACTGAGGGCGTCGGCCTGCGCGAGAAGATCGCCCGAGAGGACGACGAAGTCGAGGTTCTTCTCGGCGTTCAGTTGCGCGACGGCGCGCCGCAGGAGCGTTTCGGAGTCCTCGACCAGGGCCGCCTCGGCCTCGACCCCCGGCGAAGCGGAGTAATAAATCCCCGCCAGGTTGGCGAACTTGACGCGGCCGCCCGGCACGCTCGGCGCGCACCCCGCCACCGCGGCCAACACCAGGATCACCAGCCCGCAAAGCGACCGACGCATCGCCCGCCTCCTCTCCGCCGCGCCCGTCTGCCGTAGTCCCGATTCATCGGGACGAAGGCGGATCGACCGGCGGGCATTATATCATCCCCTGAGGCGCCGTGGAAGCGGCGGGCCGGCGGCCCGGGAATCCTTCGCCGCCCTCTCGCCGCTTTTCTTGCCGTGATTTAACCGCAAAGAACGCGAAGAGCGCAAAGGGAGGATGGGAGAACAACCGCAAGACTAAGGAGCAAGGAACAAACCAGGTTGCTGTTTGAAATCGTTTGGTCGTTCCCCAAATCTTTTCTTTGCGTGCTTTGCATCCTTTGCGGTTGAAACAAGCCTACTGCGCCCGCGGGTCGAAAGCGTCTCTGAGCCCGTCGCCGACGAAGTTCAGGCCCAGGAGCGTCGCCCCCAGAAACGCGCACGGAAACACCATCAGCCACCAGTACGCCTGGACCGGGTTCAGGGCCCCCATCGCGTCGGACGCCAGCGTCCCCCAGGAGGCCAAGGGCGGCGGCACGCCGAGCCCGAGGAACGAAAGGAACGATTCCTGGAGGATCGCCAGGGGCACGGTGAGCGTCGCGCAGACGAGGATGGTGCCGGCGAGGTTCGGCATCATCTCGCGGAAAATAATCCTTCCCGTGCGGGTCCCCATGGCCCGGGCCGCCTGGATGAACTCCGCCTCGCGAAGCGCGAGCACCTGGCCCCGCACGACCCGCGCCATTGTCAGCCAGGAGACGCCCCCGATCGCCAGGAAAAGGGCCGTCACGCGGACCCAGGCGTACTGCTCCGCGAAGAGCACGAGCAGAAGGATGACGAGCAGGACGTACGGCAGGCCGTAGAGGACGTCCACGACGCGCATCATGAGCGTATCGACGCCGCGGCCGACGTACCCGGCGACGAGGCCCCAGACCGTGCCCACGAGAACGCTCACGACCGCCGCCGCCAGGCCCACGCCGAGCGACACGCATCCGCCGACGAGCGTCCGCGCCAGCATGTCGCGGCCGAGCGGGTCGGTCCCGAAGGGGCGGAAGGGCACGAGGCTGGGCGGCTGGGGATGGATGCCGGGGAGGGAAGTGCGATACGGCTCCGGCTCGCCGCGCCAGGCCGCAAGGCGATCCTGGACGAGTCCCCCAATCGCCGCGGCCACAATCGCCACGAGGACCACGAGGCCCGCCAGCGCAAGCCGGTTCCGCCGGAATCGCCGAAGCGCCAGGCGCGTCGGCGACAGCGCCGGCCGGACGGCTCCTGCCATGCCTCGCCGCACGGCCGGATTGTCGAACGACGGGTCAGTCATAACGGATCCTCGGGTCAAACCACGCGTACGCGATGTCCACGAGGAGATTGAAGGCGACCAGGAGCACGGCATAGAGGAGGACCGTGGCGAGGATGAGCGGATGGTCGCGGTGCAGGGCCGAGTCCACGAAGTGCTGCCCGACGCCGGGAATCGCAAAAATCTTTTCGACGACGAACGATCCGCTGAACACCGCCGCCGCCGCGGGACCCAAATACCCGAGGACCGGTAGCCAGGCGTTCCGCAACGCGTGGTCCAGGAGCACGGTCCGCTCGTGCAGGCCCTTGGCGCGTGCGGTGCGGATGTAGTCGGCCGAGAGAACCTCAAGCATCCCCATCCGCACGAGGCGCGCGATGTACGCCGCGGGCAACGCCGCCAGCGCGAGGGCCGGCAAAATCAACTGGCTGGGCCTGCCCCATCCGCCCACGGGGAGCCAGCGGAGCCAGAACGAGAAGATCGCGAGCAAGAGGGCCGCAATGACGAACGACGGCTGGCTGACGCCGACGAGCGCCCCCGCCATGGCGGAATAATCGGCGAGCGACCGGGGGCGTGCAGCGCTCACGACCCCCGCCGCCGTGCCGGCGACGACCGCCAGGCTCAGAGCGCAAATGCCGAGCGAGAGGCTCACGGGAAACGCCGGCGCGAGGATGTCGTGGACGACGTTCCGCTCCGGGTATCGGATGGAGTTCATGCCGCGAAGGGTCGCCAGGTCCCACGCGTAGCGGAAATACTGATAGACGGGCCGGTCGGCGTAGTACTTTTCGATCCGGGCCTGGAGAACTTCGGGCGGCAGGCCCTTTTCCTGGACGAAGGGGCTGCCCGGCGCGGCCCGCATCATGAGGAAGGCGACCGTGTAGATGATGAGGAGCGTCGGGATGAAGTACAGGAGCCGCCTGAGAATGTAATGGAGCATCGTCGTCGCCTCGCGGGTCTGGCGCGCCGCTCAGCATAGCCCGCGGGCGGGCGGTTGGCAAGGGGTGCGCGGGGCTCCGGTGCGAGAGACACTGCGAATCCGGGTAGGCGCACGCGGCCGGGGGACAGTATGATGGCTGTCCAATCGCCCGGCGGCGGATGGTCTCGCGGGCGTTTCGAATGGAAGCGGAGGCAACGATGGAATGGTCCGGGATGTGGCGGATCGTGGCGACGGCAGCAATCCTGATGGTGAGCGGACCGCGCGTGCCGGCGGCCGACATGGGGCCGGGCGTATCGGTCGTGACAGACGCGAATCCCGGCGCGCCGGCGGTCCACGGGGCGGCGAAAATCGTGGCGGCGCTCGAGGCCAGGGGCGTCGCGGTGGAAAAGGCCGAGACGATCGAAGCAGCACGGGGAAAAATAATCGTGGTGACGGGGTTGGCGACGGGGTCCGGCGCGGCTGGGGAACTGGTCAAGGCCGGCAGGCTCAACGTGCCGCCGGCAAAAGAAGGTTTGCTGGTGAAGCGGATGGAGATCGGCGGCAAGGCGGGCGTGCTTGTCGCGGGGTCGGACGACCGGGGGGTGATGTACGGCAGTCTGGACGTGGCGGATCGGATCGGATGGTCGGCGGATAGCGCGCAGCCCTTGAGCGAGGTGCGGGACATCGTGGAGGCCCCCTACGCCCCGGAACGCGCGGTGTCGCTGTACACGATGAACCGCGCGTATTTCGAGAGCCGCTTCTACGACAGCGCGTACTGGGAACGGTATCTGGACATGCTCGCCACCAACCGGTTCAACACGCTGGCGGTGATCTTCGGATACGAGAATGGCGGGTTCCTCGCGCCGCCGTATCCGTACTTCTTTGACGTGGAGGAGTTTCCCGGCGTGCGGATGGAGGGGATCACGCCGCAGCAGCAGAAGCGGAACCTCGATGCGCTGAATCGGCTGATAGGCATGGCGCACGCTCGCGGGATCTCGGTGACGCTGGGGATTTGGGATCACATCTATCGCGGCGGGGTGCAGGCCAACGCGACGCCGGGCTCGGAACGCGCGCTCCAGGAGCCCACGCCGAACCTCGTGTGGGGCGTGACGGCGGAGAACCTGGTGCCGTACACGAAGGCGGCATTGGCGAAACTGTTCCGCCTGGCGCCGGAGGTGGACGCCATCCAGTGTCGGATGCACGACGAATCGGGCCTGAAGATGAGCGAGCAGGTGGGGTTCTGGAAAGAGGTTTTTGCCCTGATGAAGGAGCACGCTCCGAAGATGCGTTTCGACGCGAGGGCGAAAGGACTGCCCGACGAGGTGATCGAGGCGGGGATCGCGAGCGGCGTTCACGTCCGGGTGACGACGAAATACTGGATGGAGCAGATGGGGATGCCGTTCCATCCGACACACATCAACCCGCCGGACCAACGCAACCGTCGGCACAGTTACGCGGACCTGCTGCGCTACCCGCAGCGGTACAAGATGCACTGGCGGATGTGGAACGGAGGCACGGCGCGCGTGCTCGTGTGGGGGGATCCGGATTACGCGCGGCGGTTTGTCGAGAGCACGCGGCTGTACGACGGCGACGGGTTCGAAATCAACGAGCCTTTGTGCACCAAGATGCAGGCCCAGGCCCATGACCTCAAGCCGTTCGACCTGCTGAACGCCAAGTACCGCTATTACGATTACGAGTTTGAGCGGTACTGGCATTTCTTCCAGGTGTTCGGCCGGCTGGGATACAACCCGGCCACACCTGCGGAGGTGTGGGAGCAGGAATTCCAGCGGCGGTTCGGCGCGGAAGCGGGGCCGCATGTCGCGAAGGCGCTCCACCGCGCCAGCGCCGTGTTGCCGCGCATCGTGGCGGCGTGTTACCCGTACAAACTGTTTCCGATGACGCGCGGCTGGGCGGAAAAGCAGCCGCTCGGAGACTTGCCGAAGTACGCCCAAGCCGAGGGGAGCGACGTGGCGCAGTTCGCGAGTTTCGACGAGGAGGCGGAGAACCTGCTCACGGGCGGCGAAACCGCGAAGGTGCGCCCGCCCCAGACGAGCCGGTGGTTGGCGAAAGTCTCGCAGGAGATCGCGTCCGAGGTGGCGGCAGCGGAAAAGAAGGCCGGCGATCCGCCGGGCAAGGAGTTCCAGAGCACGGTCGTCGACCTGAACATTCTGTCGAATCTGGCGGCGTTTCACTCGCGGCGGATTCCGGCGGCGGTGGCCTACCGCCTCTACATTCGCAGCGGCGACGTGGCGGCATTGGACGAGGCCGTCGCCCACGAGCGCCTGGCCGTGGAAGCGTGGCGGCGACTGGTGGCGGCAGCGGGGGACGTCTACACGGATGACCTGGCGATGGGGAACCGGCGGGCGGGTCTGTGCGGCCACTGGAAGGACGAACTGGCGGGGTTGGAAAGCGGTCTGGCGGCCCTGGAGCGCGATCGCGGCGAGATCAAGGGCGGCACCAGCCAATCCGCCACGGCGGCATTGAAGCGCCTGGCCGAGGCGATGGCGCGCGAGGCGCCGTCCCCGCAGGTGCGACATCAGAGCGTCGGCGAACTGACTGTCGGCGAACCGCTCACCGTGACGGCGACGGTCCGCGCGGAATCGGGCGTCCAATGGGTCCGCCTGCGCTATCGCAGCGTGAACCAGCACCTGGACTACGAGACGCTGCCCATGCAGCCGACCCAGCGGCCAGACGAATACCAGGCCGTCGTGCCGGCCGACCAGATCGACCCGCAGTGGGACTTCATGTACTACATCGAGTTGATGGACAATCGGGGGCGCGGGCGGATTTACCCCGACCTGGAGGAGCAGACGCCGTATGTCGTCGTGAAACTGCGGCGATGAAGTTGGTGCGGCGCGACCAGCGGCTGGCGAACTTCCACCCGCGGGTCCGCAAACGCGCCGGAAGAAACGCTGCCCGCGCGGCGGCGGCGCGGTCCTTCTCATCCTTTGACTCGTCGAACCGCGCCAGGTCGACGGCCCCGAGGATCTTCGAGGCATAGTAGTTGCCGAGGTGGGCCATCGCCTCCAGGTCGCCGAGCGTAGCGGCGGGGAAGGCTTGATATTCCACGGGGCGGGCGGCAGGGTGCCGCCAGACCACGTGGCAGGGCGGCTGACGGTCCCGACAAGGAGGACGGCCATGATCCGACTGAGCATGCACACGGACAACTGGCGGTGCCTGAGCGGCTCGTTCCGGCAGGCGGTGGAGGCGGCCAAGCGGTTCGGCTTGGAGCATATCGAGTTCGGCGTCGTCGACGGGCAGGACTTTGTCGAGGGCCTGGGTTACAGCCCGGCCGTCTCGCTCGACTCCAACCCCATCCGCCTCCGCCGCTACCTGGAGGCCCAGGGCCTGCGGCCGTCGCAGATCGACGCCGCGTACCCCATCACCGGCCCCCTGGGGGCGACGTTCGCCGTCCGGTACGTCCAGCGGGCGATCCAGTTCGCGGCGGCCATCGGGTGCCCGTTCGTCGACACGACCGACGGCCAGTTCAAGCCCGAGGGGTACACGGACGAGGAGGTGATGGCGATCACGAAGGAGAGTTACCGCCAGATCCTGGAATGGGCCGAGGACTACGCCGTGACCGTCAATATCGAGACGCACGGGCCCTACACGACCGATCCGGAGATCCTGGACCGGATGCTGAACTTCTTCGACACGCCGCGCCTGCGGTTCAACCTGGACACGGGGAACACGTTCATCGCGGGCAGGAACCCGGTGGACTTCCTCAAGCGGTTCCTGCCGAAACTGAGTTACATGCACGTCAAGGACGTGAGCGCGTCGCTGGCGGCGGCGATGCGGGGCGAGGAGACGGGCATCGCCATGTCGGAATCGCCGATCGGCCAAATCGCGGCGGCGTAGGAAGGGAGGGCACGATGCGGCGCGGGATGGCGATCGGGGCGGCGGGCGAAATAGGGGACTGTCCCGAATTTTGTCCGAATTTCCGATTGGCGCGGGGTTCAGATGGACACGGGGCTGCGGCTGTGCATCGCCGAGGCGTCCAAGACCGCGGCAGCCGACGCGATCGACCTTGCGGCGCTTGACGGGTACAAGGAGGCCGCGTAAGATGGCATTAGGCTCGCCCGGATGGCGGGCCGGATGGGGCTTCGGAGCAGGGTCGCGCCGAACCCCAAATTCCACCCGCTTTCGGGACGCGACCCCCTGCGGCACGAAAGGGCAATACCATGACTATACGCAACTTGTCTTCCGGATGTCCGATGCACGGGCTTTCGCGGCGCACGTTCCTGGGGGCTTGCGCGGCCTGTGCGGGCGCGGCTGTCCTGGGCGGGCCCCGGGCTGCGCTGGCGGCTGAGGGCGGCAAGGTCCGCATCCGCGTCCTCTATTCGCTCTATGCACCCAAGCAGCCCCGGCCGACCTGGCCCCACATCGGCTTCGACTTCGTCCCCGTCATGGAACGGTTCAACACGGGCCTGGCGGCCCAGGTCCCCAACTGCGAGTTTCTACCTGCAATGGCAGCCGGGCCGGAAGAGGCTGCGAAGATCGTCGAGCAGGACAAGGACGCCAACATCGACGGCTACCTCGTCTTCCAGATGAACAACTGGCCCAAGGTCGTCCAGACTGCAGCCGCCACAGGCAAGCCCACCCTCTATGCCGATTTCACGTACGCCGGCAGCGGCGGGTTCATGGTGTACACGGCGGCGTTTCTGAGGCAGAAGGCGGCCAACGTGGGCTTTGTGGCCTCGTCGCGGATGGAGGACCTGGTGGAGGCCGTCAAGTGCTTTGAGGCGGCGCGCGGCAACCCCGGGTTCGATTTTGCGGCGGCCACGGCCAAGGTCCGCCGCGACCGCACGCCCAAGCCCGGAGACCTCGCCTGCACGCCCGACCCCGTCAAGTGCATCTCAACCGAGGAGTGCCTTGCGCGGATGAAGGAATCGAAAATCCTCGCCGTCCGCAGCCAGGAGGCCGGCCCAGCGGCGCCCGTCGGGGGCATCCCGATGGAAAACGTGTCGTTCGCCGAGGTCAACGAGGCCTGGAAGGCCGCCGACAAGGACCAGGCCCGCGAGGCGGCCGACCGCTGGCAGAAGACCGCGGCGTCGGTCGTCGACGTGTCGCGCGAAACGCTCGAGACGTCGGCGGCGATGTACCTGGGCATGAAGGAGGTCCTCAAGAAGCGCGGGGCCAACGCGATCACGATCAACTGTCTCGGAGGGTTCTACGGCGGACACATCCATGCGTATCCATGCCTGGGGTTCCACGAACTGAACAACGAGGGGCTCGTCGGCGCGTGCGAGTGCGACGTGCGGTCCACGGCCACCATGGTGGCGATCACGGCCCTGACGCAGGGCCGGCCGGGCTACATCTCCGACCCGGTCATCGACACCGCCAAGCGCCGGATCATCTACGCCCACTGCGTGGCATCGAACAGGGTGTTCGGGCCGCAGGGCCCGGCGAACCCCTTCCACATCCTCACCCACTCCGAGGACCGGCAGGGGGCGTCCGTCCGCTCCATCCTGCCGCCGGGTTACATGACGACGACCCTCGAAATATGGCCGGATAAGAAGGAAATGCTCTTTCACCAGGCCAAGGCCGTGGGGAACGACCCCGACGACCGCGCGTGCCGCACCAAACTCGTCGCCGAGCCGGTCGGCGACATCGAGAAACTCTTCGCCGAGTGGGACCGCTGGGGCTGGCACCGCGTTACGTTCTACGGAGACCTGAAGGCGCCCGTCTCCGCCCTGGCGGAGGCGATGGGATGCAAGGTCATCGAAGAGGCGTGATCGTAGCCAGTGCACCTTGCCGAGCCGCGAACGTAAGTGAGCGGCGCGCCGTTGTTAGTCGCCGCACTCGAAGCAGCAGTCGATGATGTCCTGGAGGGGCGCGGTGGCAACGCAGATGGCCGTGTCGGCCGCGCCGTAATAGACCTTCACTTCGCCGTCCGGTTCGACGATGGCCCCGCCGACGAACACCACGTTGCCGATGTCGCCCACGCGCTCGTAGATCTCGCGCGGGCTGAGGATGGGCGGCAGGCAGCGGCCGACCACCTTCGCCGGGTTCTCCAGGTCCAGCATGACGGCCCCCGCGCGGTAGATCGGGCCGCCGCTCGTCATCCGCACGCCGTGATAAATCTCCAGCCAGCCGCGATCCGTCTTAATGGGCGGGGCGCTCGCCCCGACGCGGTACGAATCCCAGTAGCGGTCGCGCGGGCCGAAGACCCATTCGCTGCGGCCCCAGTTCACGAGGTCCGGCGAGTACGAGATCCACACGCTCCCGATGCCCCGCCCGATCGGACGGTCCAGCCGCGCATACAGGCCCCCGATCCTCTCCGGGAACAGCACGCCGTCCTTGTTCCCGTGCCCGGAGATGAGCGCGATGCGCTCGAAGTGGTGAAAGTCTTCCGTCCGCGCCAGCGCAATCCGAGGCCCGAACCGCGAGACCGCCGTGTACACAATGTAGTACCGCCCCTCCAGGCACGTCAGACGCGGATCCTCGATGCCGCGCTCCTCCCAGACGACAAACGGGCCCCGGCGCGCGGGGAGCATGCAAGGCTTGGCCTCGACCGTGAAACGCAGGCCGTCCTCGCTCCGCGCCAGTGCCAGGAACGAGTACCCCTGCTGGCCCTCCACGCGGACGATCAGACGGTACTCCCCGTCGATCCGCACCGGCGTCCCGTTGAAAACCGTGTTGCACCGGTACGGGATGTCGCGCACCGTCAGGATCGGGTTCTGCGGCCAGCGGTGCAACAGGTCGCGTCCCATGCGTGCCGGCATCGCTAGAACACCTCCGACTTCTCGCAGCAGGTTCGCACGATCGCGTCGATCGGCGCCGTGCCCAGGCAGAGGCAACTGTCGGACCCCGCGTAATACAGCGAAAGGGTTCCGTCCTTCTCGACCAGTGCGCCGCACGAGAAGACGAGGTTCGGCACGTCGCCGATCCGCTCGTAAGATTCGCGCGGCGAAAGGATCGGAATGTTGCACCGCGCGATGACGCGCGCCGGATTCTCGCGGTCCAGAATCGCCGCCCCGAGCCGAAACAGCGGACCCCCGGCCGTCTCCTTCACCCCGTAGTAAATCAGAAGCCATCCCGCCTCCGTCAGGACAGGCGGCGGCCCGGCGCCAATCCGGTCGGCGTCCCAGTAGCCGCCGCGCGGCGTCATCACCACCGTCGCATCGCCCCAGTACACCAAGTCGTCCGAGTAACTGATCCAGATGCTCTGCGATTCGTCCGGACGCTCCAGCAGCGCGTAGCGCCCCTTGACCTTCTCGGGAAACAGGATGCCGTTCTTCGTGTCCGGCTGGTTCAGAAAACCCAGGCGCTCGATCGTGTTGAAATCGTTCGTCCGCGCCAAACCGATCCGGTGCCCGTGGTCGCCTTCCGCCACATACGTGATATAGTACGTGCCGTCCAGCGCCGTAATGCGCGGGTCCCGGACGCCCAGGCTTTCGTACTCCGCGAACGTCTCGTCCCGCGCCGGACGCATGAAAGGTTGCTCGTCCACCTGGATCCGCCGGCCGTCCCTGCTCCGGCCCAGGTATAGCGCGTACTGACCCTCCAGCGATTCGACCGTAATCAGGAACCAGAAACCGTCGTCGTGCCGCAGGACCGCCGCATTGTGAATGTCGCTACACTGGAACGGCACGTCGCGGAGCGTCAGGATCGGGTTGTCGGGCGACCGATGGATGACATCGCGCCCCTCAGCTTTCGCCATACGCCGCCCTTTCACATCCTCGCGCCGGATGCCTCCGCCCGGTGCGCACGGGTCCGTACTCTTATCGGCCAACCGCACGCCGAAGTTTGAACGTTTGGCCGAGGTCAGCCGGTCCGCGCGGTGCGCGCGACCTTCACCAGCGACACGACCGCCCCGACGACACAAGCGACCACCACCGGCGCGACCCCGACGATGCGCCCCAGGACCGCCCCCCCCACCGCCGGTGCGAGCGCGTTGCCCGCCAGGCCTGCCGCCGGACCGACGGCAAAGCCCGCCCCGATGAGCCCCTCGTGCGCCCCTCCCGCGTCGACCGACGCGTTCTTGACGACCATCGCGTAGTAGAGGGCCGCGTAGTACGTCATCCCCGCCGAGACGCCGAACACCAGTTCACCCAAAAGGACCACCGCCACGCTCGGACCGAACACGGCCAAAAAGAAACCCGCCGGCAGCCCCGCGATCACCCAGGCCAGCGGCTCCCATCGGTGGTGCCAGCCCCGCCAGACATGGAGCGCCAGGAACGTCAGGCTCCGAAACACATCCAGTTGGGCCGCCAACGCCGTCGCCACCACCACGTTCGTGACGCCCAGGCCCTCAAAGATACCCGGCAGGAGCGCGGCGAGGATCCACATCAGGGAGTACTTCGACAGCATCGACCAGCGGCTCGACACAAGCAGCCCACGGTAACGCGCCATCTCGAGAAGGTTCGGCCGTTCCGGATGGTCCTGCGGCAGGTGAACCGCT
>JAPLMM010000255.1 GCA_026387035.1 Planctomycetota bacterium | reverse complement strand
CTGGACGGACCCCGGCGGCTGGGAAAGCATGGTCATCAGTTACGCCGACCGTCACCGGCGTCTGGTGGACAAACTGCTCTGCACTTTCGGCACGATGCCGACGGCGCTTCGCAATCGGCGCCGCCTGGCAGCGCGGGTGATTGCGCGGCTGATCGACGCGGCCCCCTGCGAGCCGGTCGAGATCCTGTGCCTCGGGGCGGGGCCGGGCCACATCGTGAACGACGCCATGCGCGAGGCCCGCCGCCGGGCCCATGCCACGCTGGTGGACCTTTCGAGCGGGGCGTTCGACTACGGCCGGCGCCTGGCGGAGGAGAGCGGCCATCGGGAGTGCGTCCGGTTCATCCAGGGCGACGTGCGCGACGTGGCGGGCATGCTCGACCGCCCGCCGCACATCGTCAAGATGCTCGGCATCTGCGAGTACCTGGGCGACGCGTGCGTGACCGAGATCGCGCGGACGGTAGCCGGCGTCATGCCGCAGGGCTCGTGGATCGTCCTCAATAGCCTGTCGAAGGCCCACGGGACGAACCGGTTCTTCCGCCGCGTGCTGGGCCTGCGGATGATCCACCGGAGCCCCGACCGGCTCGAGGCGTTGCTGCGGCCGGCGGGGTTCACGGATTTCACGGCGCTGCCCGAGCCGATGGGCGTTTACCACGTCCTCCTCGGACGCAAGGGAAGCGATGCCGCGGCGAAGTGAAGGGGATGAGCCGGCGACCCGCCGGGGTGTGGCAAGCCCCTTTCCCCCTCACCCTACCCTCTCCCGTCAAGGGAGAGGGAACGGCGAAGGGAATCGCGGCGGGCGGCTCGAACGGCGTCCCAGGGATTCGCTGCGCTCATCCCTGGGCTTTAACTACTCCCGCCACTCGAACGGACGCGGGGCGATGAGATAGAGACGCCGCAACGCCACGTTGCACAAAAGGCCCAGCGCCAGGCACGAACTGACGAGGCTCGACCCGCCGTAACTCATCAGCGGCAGGGTGATGCCCGTAACGGGCATCAGGCCGATTGACATCGCGATGTTGAGGAAACTCTGGGCCGCAAAGAGCGCCACCACGCCAACCACAAGCAGTTTGCCGAAAGGCTCGGTCGTCGAAAAACTCACGTCCACGCCGAACAAGCACAAGAGGCCGTAGAGAAAGACAATGGCGACGGCGCCCAGGTAGCCGAACTGTTCCGCAACGACGGGGAAGATGAAGTCGGTGGCGGCCTCGGGCAGCAGGCCGTGGCGGGTCTGGGAGCCCCGGAGCCAGCCTCGACCCCACAGGCCTCCCGATCCGACGGCGATCTTGGCCTGAAAGAGTTGGTGGCTGGGTCCGGCCAGGAGCGTGCCGAAAAATTGCCGAAGGGCATCGAAACTCTTCGGTCCGGGGTCTTCTTCGAGAGCGGCGAAGAGGTGGCGTCGAGCGGCGGCGAAGTCGGCCTGGTCCTCGCCCCAGGAGAGGCGGGTCGCGAGGCGCCAGAGGCGGAACCGCCACATGCCGGTCACCTCGCGGACGAGGTCCGCCTTCTGGTCGTCCGAGAAGGTCGGCCGCGGCTTCACGATGGCGGGTGCGGCGGCCTGTCCGGGCGCTTCGGCCTGCTCTTCATTCTCGTCGGCGGGTTCGGCGCGGTCGATCGCAAAGTGCAGGCGCTCGGCACATCCGTACAGAAGCCAGGAATCGATCCGCATCCGCTGGTAGCCCCGCATCGAGGAGTAGAAGACGGGCACCATCACCAGGCCCATGGCGATGATGGCCGCCAGGTGCCTGCCGCGCGCCCCCGCCGCGAACAGCATCAGAAACAGGACCGGCAGGAAAAGCATCGCGGTGCCCATGTCGGGCTGGTAGAGGACGAGGGCGGTCGGCACGAGGGCCATCGCGAAGGGAACCAAGAGGCCCGCGAATCGGCGGTAGTTCTTGCGGTAGCGAAGGTAATAGGCCAGCGACATGATGAAGGCGATCTTCGCCAGTTCCGACGGCTGGACCTTCTGGCCGATGCCCGGGATGCGGATCCAGGAATAGGCGTTGTTCGTCGGATAGAGAATGCCGGGGATCTCGAGACGAAGGAATCGCATGGCGGCCAGGAAGACGAGCGCCGCGAGGCTGAAGGCGTAGAACCAGTAACTCCATCGCGCCAGGCGCGTGTAGCCGGGCAGAAGGGCAGCCCCGAAGACGGCGAGGGCGACGGCGAGGAAGGCGATCTGCTTGGCGGCGAGGGTGTCGGCGAAGGGGATCGGCTCGGCGCCGCCGCACGTCGCCGCATAAATGCCCGCGACGCCGAGCGCCGCCAGCGCCAGGACCGCCAGCATCATGACCCAGGGAAATCGGTACCAGTATTCGCTTCGAAACACGCCCTGCTCCGCTCGTATCGCGATTGCGTCGCGGCTCGGACGACCAACGAGCCGCGAACGCCTCCCCTGTGGGGCCGTTCGCGGGGACGCCGGCAATCATCTTGAGGGACGGCGCGGGAGCAGTATAATCGGTCCTTCGGGGTCCGGCCAGTTATATCGGTAAGGCAACCGAACGATGCGAAAACGGTGGATCGCTCCGGCGGCGCTGGCCGCAGGGCTGGGGATGGTCTTGGCGGGCACGGCGTGCAGCCGGCTGGACCAGGCCTCGTCGCGCATTGACGGGATCGCAAGCGACCAGGCGCGCGGCCTCGTGCGCGACTGCCTGTGGAAGCACGGCTCCGTGCCGCGGTGGGTCGAACACCGGACCGTTCGCTGCGAGGTCGAGCGAATCGAGCACGCGCCGGGCGGCGACCGTCTGAGCCGCGAGGTCTGGGTCCTCGACACGGCCGGCGGGCGGGTCCGCATCGAACAGCCGGACGCGGACCGCGTCATCGTGGCCGGCGGACCGGGCGGGAGCCTGTTCGTCGGCGGCAAGCGAGCCGGGGACCTCGACTCGCGGGACGAGGCGGTGGGGCTCGCGCGCGAGGTGCGGGAACTGGTCGTGATGCCTTTCAGCCTGCTCGAGCCGGGCCTCGAGATCGAGTACCTGGGCTCGGAGACGGGACCGGCGGAGGCGCGGGTCTGGGACCGACTGCTGGTGAGTTACGGGCGCGGAAGCAGCGCGTCGTCGAACGACCGGGCCGTCGTGGAAATTCGCCGCGAAACGTCGCGCGTCGAGGCCATCGTCATCCGGTGGAGCGAACTGCCGTTCCTCGGCCGGCGGTACCGCGTCCAGATGGACGACTGGCGGCCGGAGGAGGACCTCCTGGTGAGCCACCGGTGGCGGTTCTTTCCGGCCGACGATGCCGGGCAGGCGTCGGGGCCCCCGCGCTGGACGGTCCGCGTGCTCGCGTGGAAATGGGACGTGCCGGTCGCGGGCGGGACGTTCTCCAGGCCGTGAGAACGGCGCCGCGCCCGCCGAAACAGCCCGCAGGGCCGGCCCTATTGGCGCCGGCGAAAAAACCATGAACGAGTGGATGGACCCGGAAGATTACCTGGAGGAAGCGGACCGCCTGTTCGAGGACGGGGCGTACGAGGACGCCCTGCGCGCGTGCCGGCAGGTGCTCCGAATCGACCCGGATTACGCCGACGCCCGGGCTCTCGGGGGCCGGTGCCTCGCCTACTTGAACCGCGTGGACGAGGCGGAGAAGGAACTCCTCCGGGCCCTCGAGAGCGACCGGCAGTGCCTGGACGCCTGGTTCGGCCTGGCGTTCGTTTCGTGGCTCCGGGCGGACGACCGCGAAGCGCTGGGATACCTGGAGCGGGCGCGCCGGCTGGCGCCGGACGACGAGGCGGTGCTCGCGCAACTCATCGGGACGTACGGAAACCTCGGCCGGTTCGACGAAGCCGAGCGGGCCTTCAAGGAAGCGTTGGACGCGCACCCGTCGAGCGCGGAAGCGGCCTACCAGTGGGGCCTGGTGCTGGCGATGCAGGGGCGGGCGGACGAGGCCATCGCCGTCTGGCAGCGAGCGGCGGAGTGGGACTCCGAGTTTCCGGACCTCCACCTGGCCATCGCGCGGACCTTGGCGCAAAAGGGCGACCTCGAACGGGCACGCCAGGAACTCCAGCGCGAACTGGAGTTGTATCCTGACTCGCGCGAGGCGCGGCTGGCGATGGGCGGATACCTCGTGCACACCGGGGACCTGGAGCGCGCCATCGCGCTGTACGAGGAACTTCTGAAGGAGGCGCCGGACGACCCGCGAGTCCACCAGGAACTAGGGGCGGCCCTCCTCGAGTCGGACGAGCCGGCCAAGGCTCGCCGGCACCTGATGCGGGCGATGGAACTCAGCCCGTCGGACCCGGTGATCTTGTCGCAACTGACGAGCCTGCCCGCCTCCAAAGCCGACATCAGCCGGGCACGCCGCGTCCTTCGCCGCGCGCTGAGCGAAGAGCCGCACCGCGACGACCTGTACCGCAACCTGTCGGCCCTCTTCGCGGGCGAAGGCCGATTCGACGAGGCCGAAGAAGAACTGAGGCGGGCGATGGCCTTCTCGGGGCGCGCCCACGAACTGGAGAACGAACTCGGCGTGCTTCTGGCCATCCAGGGAAAATTCGACGCGGCACGCGAAGCGTTCGAGCGTGGCCTCGCGCGCCGGCCGGACGACCGCCCCCTGCGAATCAACCGGGCCTTGATTGAGGCGGACCTGGACCGGCAGGAAGAAGCCCTCGCCCGCCTTCAGGCCCTGGCCGAGGAGTTCCCGGCCGACCTGGACGTGCTCGTGAACCTCGCGTCAATCCAAATGGAACTCGGTCGGCCGGCCGAGGCCATCGAGACGGCACAGCGCGTGTGCCGGGCCGCACCCTTTGACGCGCGGGGCCATTACCTGGCGGGTCGAGCCCTGTACGAGACGGAAGCGTACGGCGAGGCGCTCGAGCCGTTGGACCGGGCGGCGCGGCTGGACCCGCGCCAGGTGGACACGCAGATCGCCATCGGGATGTGCCAGGCGGCCCTGGACGCACCGGCCGAGTGCCTGCGCGCCTTCGAGCGGGCGCGGTCGCTCGCGCCGAACGACCCGGACGTGCTTTTCAACCTGGGCCTGGCGTACGAGGATGCGGCAGCGTCGAGCGGCGGGGCGGTGGACCTCGGGGAAGCGGCATCGCTGTATCGCCGGGTGCTGGAACTCGCGCCCGGTTACGAGGCGGCCCGCAAGCGGCTCGACGCGCTCCGCAGCGAAGACGCCGAGTAGCGCCCACGCCCGGACGGGAAAAGGAAAGCCTGGCACAGCACTTCGCGCCGGCGGAAGGCCGGCGGACGACGTTTACCCCCTCTGGTGGCTGGAAGCCGGAAAACCCCAACCATGAAGGGCCATGAAGTCGGAAGCCGAAAATCCCTTGACACCCTGCAACGCAAAGATAGACTAAGTTGCGGCAAGATGTTTACCCTTTGGCAAGGTCGAGGATCCAGAATTGGACGGGGTGCTAACGCTTACCGAGGCCGCCACCTTTGTGCGCGTCAGCAAGAATACGCTAGGTGATCTAGCGCGCAGAAACAGAATCCCTTCCAAGAAGGTGGGCCGTGAGTGGCGATTCTTGCGCTCAGCCCTTGTAGATTGGCTAGCAAATAAGGAAACAGATCAGCCTCATAGCACCGGGCAAAATGGCGCGCAAGAGTCTGTCCAGACCAGATTTGTTTTCAGTGCACTCTCAGCCGACGCTTCCCTGCCCACGAAACACAAGAACGGTTTCCGTGATACCGCTTTCGCCCAGAATCAGGGACAATCTGTTCACCGATGGGTTCCGTGGATCGCCGGCTTCTCCGGCGATTTTGTTGCGGATGTCCTGCGCCGGGCCGAAGGAAGACCGCCGAACGAAGTAACCGTACTAGACCCATTTGCAGGCGTCGGAACCACTCTTGTTGAGGCGATAAAGCGTGGCCATCAATCAGTCGGGTTTGAAATCAACCCGTATGCCGCGCTTGCCTGCCGCGCCAAAGTGGAGTGCCTGCAGAACAACCCTCGCCAAATATCTCTTTTGCGGCGCAAGTTCCTAACCTACATGAAGTCCCACGACAAAAAGTCCCCCAAATCAAGCGCACCCGAGGCTTTCAACAGCAGGGCCCCTTTCTTCAGCAAGAAGGTCGAGAGAAAAGTTTTGCACGTTCTAGACTTTATTAGGCGCCAGAAGGTCACATGGCTCCGCGACGTCATGACACTCGCTCTTGGCTCGCTCCTGGTGAGCTTCTCCAACTATTCATACGAGCCAAGCCTCAGCAGAAGAAGTGTTGCGGGCAAGCCGGAAGTGCAGGACGCGGATGTTGCTGGGGTAATTGCGGCCAAACTGCAGGAAATCCTAACAGATTCGGCAGAGATGAAACTCTTGGTTGCCCTGAAACGCATAAGGCCTCTGGCTCAGGTTTACTGCGCATCATTTCTCACTGAATACAAACAGGTTCGTGCCCGAAGTGTGGATTTTCTCATAACCTCACCACCCTATCTGAACAACTACCACTACATTCGGAACACTCGTCCGCACCTGTACTGGCTTGGGCTCGCCAAGGAGAATCTGCAACTCCGGAGGCTTGAACAAAGTAACTTCGGAAAGTACTGGCAGACCGTGCGAGCGGCGCCTCCAATCGATCTCGAATTCAGCAGCCCGAGGTTGGAGAAGCAACTGCAGCACTTGCGTGAGCAGAACACCCATAAGGGAGTCTATGGAGGTGCAGGTTGGGCAAATTACGCCGTAGCGTATTTCAACGATTGCTACAGGTTTTGCGAGGCTGCACACAGTCTGATGAAGGGCGGTGGTACCGCAGTTGTGGTGATCGGCAACAACATTCTTCAAGGGATTGAGTTTAAGACTGACGAGATTTTCGCCGAAATCGCAGGTCGCAATGGCTTCGAGGTGGTAGCCTTGCACCGAGTGCGAGAGAAGCGGACTGGTTCAAGCATCATTCATTCTTCTGTTCGCTCAGGCCAAACCAAGCAAAAGGCTTCACTTTACGAGACAGCGGTTGAACTGAGGGCGTGATCTCACCAGGCTAGGTCTTTCCCCGGTCGAAAAACGCCTTAACCAGGTCCATCGCTTCTTGGTGTGATATAGTGGCTCTAAGCCGACGTGCCCACGGTCGCCCTGGGTGCACGCTATCCCAGAGGGGGCGCCGCATGTTACGCCGTCCCTTGCCTGGATCATGGTCGCCAAATCCGTCAATGCCAACATTCCATAACGGCTGGTAATGCGACACCAGAAACCGTTCCGCCAAGGTTATCCATACGGGGACTACAACGAGGTAACGGCACTTGAAGTCCGACAATGCAAGGTTCTTCGCTTGCTCTATGGATTTGGCATGTTCCTTAAGCCTCTGAAATAAAGCAGAGCCACCCGACATGGCAGGCCCTTCCTTTGCCTTGCGCCCACCCGCCGGGATAGCCTTCCCCACGTAAATCGGGTGATCACAATTCGCATCAGCAATGCGCTTATACGGCACGAAGGAACCCTGGTAATAGATCGCGTAGACACCGGAGCCCTGGAAAGGCTCAGCAGGAGGAAGACGCTCTGGCGCCATTTCCATCAAGGCTCGAACTACGCTCGCGGCAAGGTTGTCATAGCTGAGGGGATCGTAGACTCTCATGCCCAAAGCCCCGCCCAATTCCCCCTTATGCCCGCCCTACATGAATATGGGAGTTTGCATGCCTTGTCAAGCGAAAGCACTGCAGTTTGCTCCACAACGGGTGCCACGGCCAATCGAGCAAACAACGCAAATGGCTCGGCTCAGGATGGTTTCGGGTCGTCTTCAAGTTCGAGGGTGACGAGTGTGACGTCGTCGGCGAGGCGGCCGCCCTGTGCCCCGTCGCGGACGGCCGCCAGGATGGCGTCGAGCATGGCCTCGGCGGGCAGAACGGCGCTCGCCCGGATGATCTCGTAGAGGCGCTCGGGATTGCAGACGGAGACGGGCTCGACGCGTTCGGCCCCATCGGTGTAAAGGAGGAGGCGGTCCCCGGGTTCGAGGCGCCGCCGGCAGGATTCGAAGCGGGCGTTGGAGAAGATGCCGAGGAGCGGCCCTTCGCCTTCCAGTTCCTCGATGGCGCCGTCGCGGTCGACGACGAGCGGCCGGGGATGGCCCGCGCGGGCGTAAACGCATTCGCGCGTCGCTTCGTTGTAGAGGCCGTAGACCATGGTGATGAACGGCGTCTCCTGGAGTTTGGCGGACAACAGGTCGAGGTTCAGGAGCCTCAGGGCCTCGTCGGGGGCGACGAGTTCGTAGGTCTTGCCCTCGATGCGCTTGGCCTGGAGGCTTTTCTTGACGAAGACGGTCAGCAGCGCAGCCGGGATGCCGTGGCCGATGGCGTCGGCGATATAGAAAGCGATGTGGCGTTCGTCGAGGCGGAAGATGTCGTAGAAATCGCCGGCGACCCAGGCGGCGGGTTCGAGGCGTGCGGCGAATCGGCCGCCGAGGACGGTCGGCATCCGGTGCGGCAAAAAGTCCATCTGGAGGCGCTGCGCCAGCCGCAGTTGCTCGTCCAGGTGGCGCGTGTAGTTGCGAAGTCGGCGAAGGGCCTCCGACACCGGCCCCTTGGCCGCCAGAAGGCTCGCCAGGTGCGATTCGAATTCCTCGGGATTCTCCTCGAGCGAAACGCACGCCAGGACGCCGGCCCGGTAGAGTTCCGTCTTCTCGGCCGGCGACAACCGGCCGTCCAGCGCCACGACCGCGGCCGGGGAATCGCGCAGGCGGCCGGCCAGGGCGACGGCCCGAGCCAGGGTTTCCGGCTCGCCGGCCGGCACATCGATCAGAACCAGGTCGGCGCCGGCGGCCGCGAGCGTGCCGTCGGCGGAACCGGCCCCCGGGGCGGAACCGCGGACGGCCTTCGCCCAGGCCGGATCGATCCGCTCGGCCAGTTCGCGCAGAACCTCGGGCCGGTCGGTGATTGTCAAAAGGGTGAAGGGGACGGCGTGGGCACTCGCCGGGTCGCAGGGCGGGCGAGCCGCATCAAGGACTGCGGACCCAGAGGACGCGATCGTCGCGGAAGCAGACGCTTCGCTCGTACTGGTCGCCGGATTTCCCGCTCGCAAGGTCATAGTCCCAGATCACCACGGACCGGCCGGCGGCCTGGTCTTCGGGCATCGTGCCATCGCGCCGGTCGTCGGGCAAACCCCAGGCCATCTGGACCTGAAGAGGCGTCATGCCCTCCAGGACCTGACACCGCAGAATGGCCTGCTGGATATTCTTCGGCTGTTCGGCCCACTTTTGATAAACCCCAATTTCCTGGAGGTAGGCGAGGCGGAGGCTGACGGGCTTCCCTTCGGTCTCCAGGAGGCGGTAGTCGGCCTGCTCCAGGGGGGTCATGAGTTTACAGTAAACCTCGAGGCGGGTCTGCCGATAGCCGCACCCCCCCGCCAGCACCGCCGCCAGCAGAAAAACGGGGATACTCCCTCTCCCTGGTCGCCTTGGGCGACTCGACGTGGCGAGCTGGGAGAGGGGCGGGGTGAGGGTGAATCCCGGCGCGCCGGGTTCGCCGCCCCGCTTGTCCCTGTTCAGCGGTTGGACCCCTTCGGGGCGGGGCGCTGGCTTTTCGCAGCGCGGGGCAAGCCCCGCGGCGAACCACCGCGCAAAACTTATGTAACCCCGCTTTGCCGCAGCGGAAACCGCGTTTTTGATGAAAACGACTCCCGTCCCCATTTTTCACCCCGCGAGCGACTCCAGGTCCGCGAAGAACTCCGGATACGTCTTCGAGACGCATTCCGCCCCCCCAATGAGGATGCCGGGAACCCGCAGGCCGACGATCGCGAATCCCATGGCCATGCGGTGGTCGTTGTAGGTGGCGACCTCGGCCGAGAGAACCGCCTGGGGCGGCCAGATCGTCAGACCGTCGGGGTGCTCCTCCACGCGGGCGCCCAGGCGCCCCAGTTCCGTCGCCAGGGCCGTCAGGCGGTCCGACTCCTTCACCCGGAGGTTGGCCACGTTCTCGATGACCGTCCGGCCCCTGGCCAGAAGCGCCAGCGGCGCGAGCGTCAGGACCATGTCGGGCATGGCATTCATGTCGATGCAAATGCCGCGCAGATGCTCCGGCCCGGCGACGGTGACGCCCTCGCCGGACCACGCGACGGCGCAGCCCATTTCCCCGAGGACGTCGGCGAAGCGCGCGTCGCCCTGGATCGAGGCGCGCGAGAGGCCCTCGACCGTGACGCGCCCGCCGGTGGCGGCCGCAGCGGCCAGAAAGTAACTCGCGCTCGAGGCGTCGGGCTCGACCGCGTAGCGCCGGCCCCGGTACGCTTGAGGGGCCGCGATTTCAAACCGCGCGTAGCCTTCGCGCCCGACCCCCACGCCGAAGTCGCGCATCACCGCCAGCGTCATGTCCACAAAAGGCTTCGACACCAGTTCCCCCGCCACGCGGAGGGTGACGGGACCCGCGGCGGCGGGCGCGGCCAAAAGGAGCCCCGAGAGGAACTGGCTGGAGGTCGCGCCGCGGACCTCGACCTCGCCCCCGCGAAGGCCGTCGGTCCGAATCGTGACGGGCGGGCACCCGGTGCCTGCGTCGCTGCGCGCCTCGACGCCGAGCGCCCCCAGGGCGTCCAGCAGGTCCTGGATGGGCCGCTCGCGCATCCGCTCGGAGCCGTCGATCCGGTATCGCCCGCGTCCCGCGGCCACGAGGGCCGCCAGGAACCGCGTCGCGGTGCCGGAGTCGCCGGTGTTCAGGTCCTTGGGCCCATCGGGCACCCGGCCGCCGCAGCCGGCGACGCGGATCCGCCGCGCCCGCTCGTCCACCTCGACCTCGATGCCGAGGACGCCGAGGGCCGACGCCATGACGCGCGTGTCGTCATTCACGCCGGCCGACTCGATGGTGGTCCTGGAGTCGGCGAGGGCGGCGACGGCCAAGGCCCGGTTCGTCAGGCTCTTGGAGCCCGGCGGGCGGACGGTCCCGCGGACGGGCCCGAGGACGGGCGTGATGGATCGCGTAGCCATGAAGGTTCCTTTTCCGCGTGGGGATATCGTGACATCGCGTGCGGCAGGCGTCAAGACTTCGCCCCTGCTTCGCCAAGGCTTCCGCCGTCGTCCCGGCGCGCCGGGACTATGGCGGACGGGACGCAGGGCTACGGCGGGTAAAATTGCGGCCCGAAGGGTTCCAGCGAAGTAACAGGGAGATT
>JAPLMM010000254.1 GCA_026387035.1 Planctomycetota bacterium | reverse complement strand
CGACGCCGAGGAGAAACAGGGGCGTCGTGTCGCTCGCCCCGCGGTCTTCCGGGTCGTGGACCAGCGACGGGATGTGCCCGAGGCGGGTCTGGTTCTTCGCAAGCGTCTCCAGGACGTGCCGCACGCTCGCCACGAGCCGGTCATCCTCCGAGACGAGCATCCCGAGCGCCGAGATCATGAGGTCCCGCGTGTAGGGTTCGGGGTAACCCCATCCGGCCGTGCGGGGGAGTCCGTGGCAGGGTCCGTGGTCGTTGTGGCGGAGGACTTCGAGGGCGGCGTTTCTCGCGTCTTCGATGTGGGTGTGGCGTTCTTGGGTCATGTTACTCAAGCCCCAGTCGGCTGGAGAGGATTTCGAGGAGCCGGCGGGCGACGACGCGGTAGTCGAAATGCTCGGCGACGTGTTTTCGAGCGGCGTCGCCCATCTTGCGCCGCAGGTTCGCGTCCTGCATGAGTTTCAGCAGGAACTCGGCGATGTCGTGGACGCTGGCGCGGTAATCGGCGGTGCGCGGCTTCTTGAAGACGACGCGGTGGCCTTCCTTGTGGCCCGATTCCTGGCCGACGACCGCTTCGCGGATGACGACTTCCTGGGCGACGCGGGCCAGCAGCGCCGTCTTGCCGTGCACCAGCGTGTCGAGCATGGCCATGGCCTTGATGCCGACCACGGGTTTTGCGCAGGCCCCGGCCTCGACCTGGGGCATGCCGAAGCCTTCCAGCCTGGAGGGGGCGGCGTAGATGTCGCAGGCGGCAATGAGGTAGGGCATGAAGTTTCGTGAGATGCGGCTCGTGGTGTAGACGACGTTTTTCTCGATGCCCAGGTGTGTCGCCATCTGGAGGTCGTACAGGTTCTGCTGCTCGGTGCGCGGCTGGGGCCAGACCTTGCAGACGTATTTCCAGTCCGGCGCCTCCTTGTCGATCATCGCGAGGGCCTGCATCACTTCCTGGGCGCCTTTCGAGGCCGCGTCGCCGCCCACGGTGAGAATCATCACCTGGTCCGGCGCGACGCCCAGCGTCTCGCGCACCGCCAGGACCTTCGGGTCCTTCGGGTCGCGCGGAACGAAGGCGTCCGTGTCGCACCCCACGGGGAGGACCTCGATGTTCTTTCCGCTCAGGCCGTCGCGCATGTACACTTTTTTGACCCAGTGGCTCGTGACGAGGATCAGCGGGAGCGCCTCCAGCACCTCGTGGTAGTTCGCGAGATAACCGTCGGCGACGAGCCAGGGCACCGGCATCGCACCGTATCGCTGAGGATGGAGGACCAGATGCGGCACGTGGCCCCAGTAGCCGATGCCGACCACAACGTCCGGCTCGAACCAGCGGTAGTACCACTCTTTTTCCTGCGGCGACTCGAAGGGGGCCGGCTGCACGTCCACCCCCAGTTCCTTCAGGCCCCGATACAGGAGGTCTCCCTGCGTCGCCAGGCCTCCCGGCGCCGGCGGGTAGTCGTACAGCACCAGGATCTTCATGGTTCCAACCTCTTTTCGTTCATCCACCGGCGCGCCGCCGCCGGCGAATCGAAGCACCAGAACGCTTCGGTTCGCGGCGTCGCGCGGGCCTCGAAACTCTCCGGACCGAACCCATACACCGCCGTAATGATACGGTATTTTTCCCGCCAGACGGGTTCCGCAAGTTCCTCCACGCGGTCCGCGTGGGTTACGGCCGTCGGCAACCGGGCCCCGCCGGCGTCGTCGTAGGCGAACGCCCAGACGGCGTCGGCCGCCAGCCGGCCGGCCGACCACAATTCCAGAACCGCCCGCCCGACCGCTTCGTGCCGGCGGTGCCGCGTGTATTCCCCCAGCGGGCTGTGCGAAAGGACCAGGTCCACGCGCCCCTCCGGCAGGAGCGACAGGATAGTCTCCTCGACGTCTCGGGGGACGAGGGGCGTCTGGTCGGGTCTGTCGTTGAGGGCGGCCATCGAGCCGGTCGCGCCGAGCGCGTCGAGTGCCTGGAAGAATCGCGGCGAACGGTCGGGGTCGGTGGCGCGGCAAAGGGAGACGACGGTCCACCGCCAGTCGCGGTGCGTGAGGATCGTTCCGCCGCACCAGAGCGTTTCGTCGTCGGGATGGGCCACGACGACCGCCGCCCGGAGGGGTTTGTCCGGCGCTGCGTCTTGTCTTTGGGCAGCCATTCCACAGGTCTTCTCTTGGCCGAGGTGCTTCCCCCAGCCTTTCCGAATTCATTGTAACGAACGTGCGGCGGTCTTGGGCAAGAATCCCTGCCGAGTCCCCGCGGAGGCGGGGGCCTTTGGGCTTGCCGCCGCGGGGTCCCGACGGTACAATTTGCCCCTGCACGAGAGACAGGAGCGGCGGCCATGAGGCACATAATCAGCGCGATCGTCGAGAATAAGCCCGGGGTCCTGGCGCACATTGCCGGCCTCTTTGCCGGGCGGGGGTTCAACATCGACAGCCTGGCGGTCGGCGAAACCGAGGACCCAACCCGCAGCCGCATGACCGTCGTCGTCCGGGGCGACGATGCTGTCCTGGAGCAGGTCCGCAAGCAGTTGGGCAAGATCGTCGACGTCATCAAAGTCAGCGACTTCGCCGGCGAGGACATCGTCGAGCGCGACCTGATGCTCATCAAGGTCAGCGTCCGCCCCGAGAAGCGGGGCGAGGTGTTCGAGGTGGCGAGCGTTTTCCGCGGCAAAATCGTGGACATCGGCGCCAAGCACCTGACGATCGAAATCGCCGGGCCCGAAAAAAAGATCGAGGCCTTCATCGACCTTCTGAAGCCGTACGGCATCAAGGAACTCGCGCGGACGGGGCGGATTGCCCTGGGGCGGGGGGATTGACTTCTAACGCGGAACGCAGAATGCAGAACGTTTCGATTTCGGATTGCGGATTGCGGATTTCGGATTGAACGGCTAACAGCGCGTGTCAGTCTCCGTGACTCAGGCACTCAGGAACTCAGGCACTCAGGCACTTTCCGGGAGAAACACAATGGCCAAGGTCTATCACGACGACGACATTGACATTCAGCCGATCCTCGAAAAAACGGTTGGGATCGTCGGTTACGGAAGCCAGGGCCACGCCCAGGCCCAGAACCTGCGCGACTCCGGCGTCCGGGTCATCGTGGCCGACGTCAAGGGCACGCCGAACTACGACCTCGCCGTCGAGCACGGTTTCAAGCCGCTCACGGCCGCGGAAGTCGCCAGGAAGGCCGACCTGGTCCAGATCCTCATCCCCGATGAAATCCAGGGCAAGGTCTATCAGGCGGAGATCGGGCC
>JAPLMM010000253.1 GCA_026387035.1 Planctomycetota bacterium | reverse complement strand
ACGCCGGCGCGTCATGCAGAGGTCGATGCATCTGGGGCACTGCATCTGCGACGCGAAGAAAGCCTGCCCCTGCTCGCTATTCAAGGAAAAGAACGTCTGTCTCTGCGCGGGCGAATCGCTCGAGCCGCCCTCGGGGCCGGTACGCCTCACGCAACTCGTCGAAAAAGCCGGCTGCGCGTCGAAGATCGACCAGGCCTCCCTCAAGCGGGTCCTCAAAGCCCTCCCCGAAATCCGCGACCCGCGCGTCCTCATCGGCGCCGCCGCGGGCGACGACGCCGGCGTCTACGCCCTCGACGACGGCCCGACGGCCCTGGTGCAGACGGTGGACGTCTTCAGCCCATCGGTGGACGATCCGTACACGTTCGGCCAGGTGGCGGCGGCCAATTCATTGAGTGATGTGTATGCGATGGGCGGCCGGCCGATCACCGCCCTCTCGATCATCGGTTTTCCGATCCGCGAGGCGCCCGACTCCGTCATGGCGGACATCCTCCGCGGCGGGATCGACAAGATGAACGAGGCGGGCGTCCCCGTCATCGGCGGCCACAGCATTCAGGACGCCGAGATCAAGGCCGGCTTCGCCGTCACGGGCCTCATCGACCGCGGCCGAATCGTCACGAACGCCGGCCTCCGCCCGGGCGATTCTTTGGTGCTCACAAAGCCGCTCGGCACGGGCATCCTCGCATTCGCCGTCCAGATCGGCCGGGCGCCCCCCGGTGCCGCCGATGCCATCGCGCGATCCATGACCCAACTCAACAAGGCCGCCTCTGAGGCGATGCTCGACCTGGAGGCCCACGCGTGCACCGACGTGACGGGCTTCGGCCTGATGGGCCACCTGGCGGAAATGGCCCGCGCCAGCCGCGCCGACGTCGAAATCGTCTGGGACGATCTGCCGATCTTCCCGCACGTCCTCGAGTGCCTGGCCCAGGGCATCGTCCCCGGCGGCATCGAACGCAACCGCGAATCGTCCGAATCGAGCGCCGTCCCCGCCGCGGGCATCACCGAGGCCATGATGGACCTCTGCTTCGACCCGCAGACGTCCGGCGGCCTCTTGGTCGCGCTGGCGGCCGGCAAGGCCTAGGCGCTCGTCCAGCGATTGCACGGCGAGGGGATTCGCGCGGCGGCCGTCATCGGCAAGGTCCGCAGCAAAGGAACGGGAAAGGTCTTCGTGACGACGAGCGGGGTGCGGCCAATGCCGGCGCCCGAGGAGGATGCGGCCATGCAAGAGAAACCTTCGAAAAAGGGAAAGGGCCGGCCGGCCGGCGCCGAAGAACCTTGCTGTGCGGGGCCCGCCGCGGAAACCTGTTGTTCCGAAGGGCACGGCACGGGCGCTCCTGCTGTCGGTGCGGGCGCCGAGGAGGCGTTCAAGGCCTTCATGCGGTCGGCGGGGGCGCCGGGCGCGCTGGACGCGGCGACGAAGCAGGCGCTCCAGATGGCTTCACGCAGGCGGAGATCGACGAGGCTGTTTGGATGGCGATTGCATTCGGCGGCGCGCCGGTTATGATGTTTTACCAGGAAGTCATGAAGGCCTGAGGCGGAGGTGACAGGCGCCCGGTGGCGCTCCTGGTCTTCAAATTCTTTTCGCTGTTGATGCGCAAGTCCTTGTTATTGCTGTAATTGCGCCTGCTGAAAGGACTTGCGGCTGATAATCGAATGCCGCTGGAACCGCTGGAAGGCGCACAAACCGCTGCTCCGGTTGTCGCGACAACCGCTCAATTCGATGAGTCATGTCTTGGAAAAATCCCCAGCGCCGCCCGTTCCGTCCTGCCCCCCGCCGCCCAGCCCCTCGAGAACCTCATCTTCCGGCTTCTGTGCGCGATAGCTGGTCTTTCTGACGCCGAGGCACGCGGCCTGGAGGACCGCCTGGCGCACATACTGTAGCCGTTCGCTTCCGGCACGAAAGGAGGAACGCGAATGGCGCCTATTCTTGATTGAAACAGACCGCGCGCGCCGATACCGTTGCTGCTGGGGGGCCATGAGGGCGGGTGCCATGCCGCGCGAGCTCCGGAGACGGCTGATCTGGATCCCGATCATCCATTCGCAGGCCGACCTAGGAAACATGAGGGAGCGGGTCAGGAATCTCTATGTTCGGAAGATGGGCCGGGCAAAATGGCGGCAGCACGTCCAGGCCGTGGACCGGATGTGGAGGGAGATTCGGGCGGGGGTCGAAGCGCTCGCCCTCGATTACGGCAAGGTCCGGCTGTATCAGGACGGCTTGCCGAACTGCGGTCATGAACCGCAGATCGTCAGAGATCTGGCGCAAGCCGGAAGCGAGAACCATCGGCTTCTGCTGGACTTGATGGAGAAAGGGGCGAAGATCACCGGGACGGAATCCCCCGAGTTCCTTCTCGAAGAATACGAACTGGCTCAGCAGGTTCTGGTTTCAGCAGACTCGCGCGGGGCGGGAACCCGGCGGCCGGTCCAGAGCGACCTCGGCAAACGTATTCTCGATAAACGGGATCGTTACATTGCCGAGCGAATCGGTCAGACGCTTCGAGCGGGGGAGACGGGCCTCGTCTTCCTTGGGATGCTCCATTCGCTGGTCGGCCATCTTCCTG